>JBLHON010000101.1:0-11598 GCA_047621865.1 Crocinitomicaceae bacterium
GCAACATCAGAGACACTTTTGTTCGACTTTAGAGGATCTGAGTATATCGCGGACAACGTCTATCGAGTTAAAACTGATTTGATTTTACCAGCCTCCCCTGGACTAAGTTATTTGGCCTTGAGGTATAGAAATACTGACTGCAGCACACAATGGCTCACAGTGTTTTTCGACAATATTGCAATAAGTGGAGAAACAATTGGACTCGATGACATGGCTAAAAGTCAAATCGAAATCTATCCAAACCCATCAACAGGAAGCTTTAATGTGAAGAGCGAAGAAGTGATAGAATCAGTTGTCATTCAAAATCAACTAGGACAAGTAGTTCACTATGCCGAAGTCAACAAAAAATCGCTTGAAATTAACCTTCCTGATCTACGGAAAGGCATTTATAGTGTTAGCTTAAGCGTTGACGGAAAAATGAAAACGCAAAAATTAATCATCGACTAAAAAGACCAACAAGTCGTGTTCAACTCAGTTAAATAGCGTGTAATTGAATGCAAGAAATGCAACGTACTTCGCAACTTTGGAGTGTACTGACATCGCTCGTACTTGTTGTCTTGACCTACTTGTATTACAACGGAATTCAGAGCTATTCGACAACACCAAAGTGGATTGGACTCGTAATTCTTGGGATCATCTTGATATTTACGACGCGTAAGCAGCCAATTGTATGGTCGGCTGGTCTTACCATCTGGTCATTATTTGTAGTACAGTACTTGCTCCAATGTTTTGCTTCGTATAATTTTCATGAAGCACTCACGCATGCAATTCCACTCATCATTGGGCCAGTTCTAGTCATCACCATTCTGCAAGATCGAAATCATTCGACTCACTATGAACGCTTGATAACACTTCTCGCAATTATCACGTTGCCCTTACTTCTCTATGGCTTATATGAAGTAGTTGAACAACTTGCTACTTCAAGATACTCGCGGGTTAGCTCCTACGAAATTCGTTACAGTTTCGGTCACAAGAACCAACTCGCGCAATTCTTCACCCTACTGATTCCTTTATATGCCTACTGCATTATTTTGTCGAAGACGATGTGGAAAAAGATCCTAATGGCCTGTTCAATTGTTGGCATCTATATTTTCATCACACTTCTGATGAATCGAACCAGCATTAGTGTGATCTATGGTCTTTATCCTATTGCTGCCATTGTATTTCTCATTCATAAAAGATGCAAACCATCATTCAAACGTTTGGCATATGTGAGTCTAGCCTCATTGGTTGGTATCTCAATTCTACTCATTCTTGTCATTCCAGATCAACTGCCTTATGTCAACAAATGGCTCACTTCTGACAGTGGAAATGAGCGTCTCTTACTCTGGGAAAAGTCCATTCAACTGGGACAAGAATTCCCTATTTGGGGACATGGTTCGGGAGATTGGAAAATTGAAATTCTTAGATCACCCATTCAGCGCCCTGGCTTAGAGAATCAAATTTTCTTTCAGCGAGCACACAATGAATTCCTTCAATCTTGGGTCGAAAATGGAATTCTTGGAGTACTACTATTGCTTGTGTTTTTTGTGTACTCACTATTCAGCACAATACGGGCAGCACTCTCTTTTCAAACTAAATTGATCTGTGTAACAGGGATAATGGCCTTTTTCATTATCGCCAATCTCTCCTTTCCGCTCGAAAGAGTAGAGTTGATCTTTCTTCTATTTCTATTCGTCGCTCCTACGTTTAGAACAACTAAAAGAAAGGTTATGAGCTCTTTCATCACTTACTCCATGTTCGGAACGCTAATTATTATTCTACTCTTTTCATTCAACTGGATCAGACAAGAACACGCTTTTTTCAATTTTAGAAATGAGAATACAATTGAAGATACAGAGTCACTGACAACCTATTCGATCGATCCTACATCCACCCCAGTTGATTTTTACTGTGGTAATTACTATTTCGAACGCAAAAACTATCCAAAAGCAGTTTCTCATTTCACGGCTGCCGCGCGCTACAATCCATACCATGTGCACGTATTGAACAATCTCGCTTCGAGTTTAAGCCTCACAGGAAATAACGATGAAGCTAAGCAGACCTATTCGCGCTTACTCAAGATCCAACCAACATTCGTGGATGCCTTGGTAAATGCTGCCTCAGTGAACTATAATAGTGGAGACACGCAAACTGCTTTAAACCATCTTCTTGCTGTACCCTCGGGCAAAGAACCCAGTAATTTCCAGTTGTTTGTGACTACTATTCTCCGCGCTAGACTGGACGAAATACTGAATTCTGAAACACTCACTAATTCTGAAAAACAACAAATTCAAGACTTCACTAGTTCAGATGAAGCACTCCTCCAACTTTTTGATAAGCTGCACGAAGAACATTCGATAATTCGTGTAGTGAGAAAACCGTAAAATGTTAAAAGACAGCGATTAATTGTCGCGTGGATTAAGTTTCCGTAAATTGTACCAAGATCACCTACAACTTCATTAAGTATGAAATTTTTAGCTACCCTACTACTCGCCTTTTCCGCAGTTTGTCTTGCATTTGGACAAAGTGTTTCAATGTCTCCTAATGTTGGTTATCAGGGACAAACATCCCCAACACCTTTACCAGTTACAATTTCTGGAGTGGGAACTAGCTTTGATCAAGGATCACAATCTCTCGTTGACATTTCTCAAGGATTAATTTCTCTAGATTATACCTCTGATTATATAAGCTCAAACTATATGACTGGATTTATTGATATTCCAGTTAATGCTGTGCCTGGTTATTACAATGTGCTAGTTGGTGATGTGGGTTCTCAGTTGCCTGTTCCAGGTGGTTTTCTCGTATTGCCGGGAAATGGGCATAATGTCTTTGGCAGAGTAATTTTGGATATCAATGAAAATTGCACAGATGACGTCACTGAATTAGGAGTAGAAGGCATTAATGTGCTCATCAATCCTTTAGGCGTGATCGTACAAACAGGACCAGGAGGATATTGGTCGCTACCATCCCTTGCCGTTGGTTCTTATGAATTAGTTGTTGGAGGAACCGGGAGCTGGACTCCAACTTGTCCACCAACACAATCATTTACCGTTGCGAACTCTAGCTTGTTAACACTTGCGCCAGCATTTGGAATGGTCAATACGAATCCCTGTCCTGATCCTATCGTCAGTGTTTTTGCGCCATTCCTAAGACGTTGCTTCTCTAATCAGCGTGTATACGTCTCGGCGTGTAATGGCAATATGGGAACTGGATCAATTATGGGTGCATACGTCGACTTAGAATTGGATGCCTTTATGCAACCATTAAGTTCGTCAATTCCATATACAGCACTCGGGAGCAACACATACAGGTTTGATATTGGAGATCTCGACCCTGGGAATTGTGTCGATTTTTGGGTGTCAACACAAATCAGTTGTTCTGCCCTGCTCTCACAATCGCTTTGCATGCGTGCAGAACTTTATCCAGTAGACCCTTGTACTTTAGACACTATTCCAGCAAATCAAATCCCGCCAGGCACTGATCCAGCTTTTCAACTTCCTGTGCCTTGTGCACTCCCATGGGATAATTCCAGTTTATCTGTAAACGGCTGGTGCCAAGATGATGAAGTGCACTTCTCGATCACGAATACTGGTGATTTAGGTGGTGGTGATATGCAATGCTATTCACCTACTTTCCTCTATGTAAACGACACACTAATAGCGATAGATTCAATCCAACTAGTTGGGCAAGAAACCATCAATTATACATTCCCAGCAAATGGAGAAACATGGATCATGGCAGTCGATCAACACCCCTTGCACCCAGGGAATTCGCATCCAAATGATCATGTAGAAGCGTGTGGATCCACGATCGTAAATTGGATTCCAGGAATGGTCAATAACATTCCTCAAGATGATGCAGACCCAGTTGTGGATATCTATTGTGGCGAAGTGACAGGGAGTTATGATCCAAATGATAAGCGCGGATTTCCTACTGGATTAACAGAAGATCATTTGGTTTTACCTAATACTCAATTGGAGTATTATATTCGATTCCAGAATACGGGAACTGATACTGCCTTCAATATTGTTGTTAGAGATACCTTGGATTTTGATTTAGATATTTTCTCTGTCAAATCTACTGTTTCTAGTAATGACTATACCTTCAGAGTTTATGGACCACGTGTTTTGGAGTGGACTTTCAGTAATATAATGCTCCCAGATAGTACAACAGATGAGCCGGGTAGTCATGGATTCCTTACCTATAACGTGAAGCAATTGCAGAACTTATCAAATGGAACAATGATTACAAACTCTGCAGCTATCTATTTTGACTTCAATGATCCCATCATTACGAATGAAACCTGGCACGAAGTTGACGATATGCTTCAAAGTTCGCCCGTTGGAACTATCATTACGATCATCCCAGTAGAGGATCAGGAACTCGAATTGTATCCCAATCCAACATTAACAAACATGTTCCTTGATAATTCAATTGATTTAGTTGGTGCAGAATACGTCATTGCTGACATGAAGGGGAATATTGTCTTACGTGGGATACTTGAGTATCAGCACAACGATCTCAATATGAAGGAGCTGCCAGCGGGGATGTATGTGATCAGGATAAATAATAGTTCGCCAACAAGAATAATGAAAATGTAAACTGATTCATTAGATCCTATAAAAAATTAGCTCGCGGCTACTTTTCTTGGATGAGGTTTTCCAGTCTCTATATAGAACTTAAAATCTTCCAATAACACATCTCCCACTTTGCCTAATTTCTTCTTAGCGATTGGAGCAATAATGTGACCGATCCCCTTCATTTCTGCAACAAAGTCCAACACCAATTCTGTTGTATTTGCATCCTTCACAGTTAGATCCCACTTTGCATTGATTGTCTTAACAATTCCAGGAAGACCAGTCAGGGCCTTATATGCTATCAAATGTTGTTCAGGGTTAAACGCAGTCAGTTCTTGAGAAGTATCCCCAGAAGTTGTCTTCGTCTTTCGAATGGAATAGTCAACACCTGGTAGTTTTGCAACACCAGAAACTTCAGAATGACGTATGAGACTTGCCCATTTGTCAACTTCGCCAAATTGATTTGCGAGAACTTCCCATACATCCTCAATTGGTTTTGCAATTACTAATTCTTTAACGATTCTCATAACGTAGCTTTTTATATTTATACATCAACCTTACTAGACGAAGGTAGCCACATTGAATGCATTCAACTTATCAGTTTAGTCCAACTTCTTTCTAATAAAGTCCACTATGTGTGTCTGTAGTCATGTGCGCAAAAAATCAACTTATTAAGAGAAGTTTACCTAAGTATATTCTCAACATTGAGCAGTAATGCTTTCAGGTACCACTCGTACTTTATGATTGATCAATAACCATCGAAAAATGTTTGCTAACTTGATCAAAAAAAAGAATGCTTTCCAAAATTGCCATCCTCTCAATCGTTATTGTTACGAGTGTTTTTAGCAGTAATGCTCAGCAGGATTCGACTGAAGTAGCATTGGCATTAGACACACTTATGGTGTACGACGCAAATTTTGAAGTCTCCGGTTATGGAGAAGAAGCAATCTTTAAAATTAACGGCACAATCGTAAGTGAAAGTGAATTTACCAAGTACCATCGTTACAAGAAAAACAAGTCTCGATGCAGGCCATGCATAATGCGCACTTATAATTTGAATGATGAATTACTTTACGAAGGTCTTCAGCATTCTAATTGTCGAGCTGGATCGTTTAAATTCTATTATCCAGATGGTAATTTGCATGTTAACGCAGAATATGTTGGAAGGCCATTGAAAGGCTTTAAGGGCGCCGGGGAGCATGATTATTGTAGGGTAAAAACTGGTAAATGGGACTACTTCAGTGAATCGGGGGAGAACATTTATTCTGAATATTGGGATACGAATATATTCGTAAAACAAGTTCCAGAGCAAGATCAAACCGAAATTTGGGAAGCTGATTTTCTGCTAAACGATTTGCCAATAGCAATAGCATCTATCTCCATCTCAGACCTAAATAAAGTGGTAGTTATTCCCAAATACAAAAACAGTCATAGAGATGGGGAATTGTACTTGGAGTTGGAAGTGTGGGCCTTTGAGCAGGAAACGATCTATAAAGAATTCACCTTCCAATCATTTAAAGAAATGGACATTAACTTGATACTTAAAGAAATGGGTAATCCCCTGCCAATAGACATTTATTGCTATATCCACCTTAAAATGAACGGTCAAACAATTGATTCACAGCACCTGAAACTCAGACACTAATACTTTCGTTTCTTCACACTATTCAAAGTTCCATCATAATTGTAATCGAAAACTACTCGAGCTACCTTGTAATTTTTATTCATATAAATAATGTCGCTTATTCGATTTTTCAGGTCATAAACATATTCCAAAGAAGTATACGAACCTTTATATAGGCTTAAATATTGACGACAATAATTCTCATTATTCAGGATGATTTGCTGAGAACCAATCGTCGGGACAGTTGGTCTAGGTCGAGTTGATTTACCGGCTGAGGCATTCCAACGAGTATCATACCAAAGCCTTTCCTTTTTGACGTTAACATGGCTGGAAACTCCCTTTTCAAAGTGCCTTTTTCCTGTGATATGTTTCCTTCCCGTTTTGAGATCAAATGTCATGAATACAATAGTATCATTGGAATAATAGAAGTCTCCTCTGTACAAACGATATTCGCATTTCACTTTTTTATAGACCAATTGCCCATTCTTGTATTTGTAGTTAAAGGTGAACCGTTTTTTTCCACTAATCTCAAAGATTGTCTTCTTTATTACTTCTCCATGAGCATTGGATTTAGTTCGCACAAAATGGGCATTTTGATTCATCACAGACTCGTACTTATTCATTAGCACTAATGATTTTTTCAATTCTTGAAAATCAGAATTATTAATTGGATCCCCCTTGACTTTGAACGCGAAAAGAGATTGACAGCAGACGATAAACACTAGAAGAATCGAATATTTCATAGTAGAGATTTTTCAATTAGTGAACAATAATTATTCCAAAATAAATTGGCGGAAATTGTCCTCGGTTAATGAGTGATACTAACAACCAGACAATCTACAAAGCCATCCATTGTCAGCTTAAAATCCTAGATGATGATTTTAATTTTACCCCTAAGAGACTGTAATCACAAAGTAAATTCGTGATGGTTTTCCATTGGTGCTCACTATTTGTATATTAGTGATCGAAGAGCCCATTATATGATCTCGAAATAAACCTGAGAAGGTCCACTATGAACACTCACGCAGATAAAAATCAAGCAGCAGACAAACAGACTGTTCAAAAACAAGCATCTGAGGTACCTTCTTCTGCCCCCTTGGCTCATGGATTTATCGACAAGCGCCCAGCTGCTAAAGCACAAGCTAAATTTCAGGAGATGGCAAATGCCAGTGCACATGTCAAGCAGTTGAAAGTGTTTCAGGAAATGGCAAACAAGGATGAACAAAGTGCAGCTACAATACAACTTTGGAAAGAAAATGGAGCCTACGTAGCAAGCAAAGGTGCTAACTTGAGAAGAGACAATGATGCACACTCTCCAATCACGAAATTGGATCAGGATTATCAGGTATATGTTGTTGATAAAGGACGACGAGTTTCGAATTTTAAAGCTGGCTATAAAACAAATGAACACTCTTGGGTAGAATACGAAAATGAAGACGCGTCAGTCACAGGTTGGATTGAAGACGGCAAATTAAGTCCTGGCAACCTACTGCAGAGTGCTTTTACAGCAGGAGATAAACTTTATGGTCGTTATGAGGCTAGACGAAATTTAACTCAGAGCGGGCGTCCTGAGAATAAAACCGTTCATGGCGCCGATTATACTATAATCGACGACGTGAACCAAGAGATGTTCACTAAAGGACCAGGAAAGGGATCTGCTGAGGTGGAGGCATTCAGAGATTATACTCATAAAAACGCGAAACGTGCAGGGGGACAGCGACAGGATTTGATCAACCAATATTGCAAAAACGCGCTTGTTCATTATACGAACGATGGCAAAACCATACACTTCATGCTTGATGGGATTGATCCAGAACTTGTACTTCGTGAAACGAAAGCCAAACGAAATGCTGAAGATTTTGAAGTTGATGGCGAGTCGACAGGAGGACCTAGAGTTACGAGTATTGAACTTCGGGCATTGATGAGATCTGCGATGCGCGCGAAAGGATTAATCGCTCCCAAACCAGATAGTGAAGGGCATGATGTTGTGTTAGAAAATGTGAAATTCTACATGAACAATATAGAGGTTGCCGCGCCTTGGGCAGCTAAAGCAAAGAGTGCTTGGGGAGCAGCATGGCGACTATATACGAGGGAGAAAAGACACTAAAACCCATCACGTCTCTTAAGTAAAAAGAAAGGTTAGCATGAATCTTAAATGGATTCTGTATCTTTAGAGAGCGGCTGGGAGAATGACAAATACATTCATACTAGCCAAGTATGAACCTACCTTACAATCGGCGAGCGCATGAAAGCACTTTCTATTATCATCTTCTGTTTTTCTGTATCAATTTCATTTGGTCAAAATGATCTCCCGAATCGAGAGGCTTCTAAACTTGAGTTAGCCTTAGACAGCATTGAATTTTATTCGCAAGATCTAGAGGAATCACCCTATTTTGTTACTGAAAATGTACTACAAATTTTTCCTGGCGAAGAATTATTCATTGAAGCTGAAGTCTCAGATCTTGCATTCACTTCAATGAAAATTGTACGCGAGAATCTACATCCTAAAAAAACGATTATACTGAAATTCGACCAAAATATGGAAGGTAGAATTCATAGCAATATGATGGTCAGCGTTACAAATCCATTCTCATCTGTATTAAAGTATAGCGCCTTAATGTATCTCGTTGGACATGATAAATGGATCGAAACCAGCATAGTGCCGATCAGGGCGGAATTAACAGGAATAGAAATGTGGAATGACGTGATAATATCACTTGTACTCAAAGATTGGACCTTAGAAGAAGGTAAATAGAAATGATGAACTACCTGATCCAACTACTGTTTGTAAGTCTTCTCAGCTTTCTTGGGCATGCTCAGGAATTTCCAGAAGACGAGGTTGTACGCTTAAATTTCAAAAGCCAGAGCTACTCAATTAGTGAATATTTGTCTGATACTACTGCTTTTTTTCTACTCAATATATTCAGCCCAAATGAACTCATCAAAGATTCGAGCGATATTATTCTTGTCGTTGAAACAGACCAAGAATCTAGTTTTCCACTTAGGAGCTGGATGTTTCCGCCCGACACGACAGTAAAGACTCGTCGAGATGGACATGTTTATGAATCCATAACAACAGGCATAAGGAATGTTCAATCCAATGTTTTGCACGTGCTAAACCCAACGAAGAACAGGAGCCTAATACAGATTGAAGATGGACAACCCGTTTTAGTTCAAGAAGCGAAAAACAAGGCAGGAGATTGGGTTCCAATTGAGTACTTTATTCACAGTGGTTGTGGCAATAGTTACTCAGCAACCTTTGTACCAGCCAATACCTTTTTGTCCTTCAATATTGCAAGATATGATGGAGACTTCGAAACAATGATGCGCGTAAAAATGTCCATTGATCATAAAACCTATTATAGCAATGAATACTCTGGATGCATTAACACAAGTCAATTCAGGGAAGATCTCAGTCCTGCTTGGCAAGAAGCAATGTTCAAGTAAATCTCTTCTCGAAAAATTCCTAAGCTAAACCCATGATGAAACCTAAACTAAAAGGAGCCCTCCAGATTGCCGAACGAATTCTATGGGCACTTCTATTGGCGATGGCAAGTTTACCTGTTGGCTACATGTTCACGCTATTCACGCAGCCAGAAATCATGATCGAAAGTGATGCGTTCATTATGATAATGGGTGGGGCTACAATGATCATTGGTTTAGGTGGATTTAGCTATCTCGTCTATCGCCTCTCTAAAAAATGGAAGGCGAAAAATCCAGTGAGAATTGGACTGAGTTTCTATAGTATATTTTTAATCCTTTTCCTTCTCATCTCCTACTTCGCAACCAATAGTGGTAAAAAACAAGAGAGACGAGATCATTTTATTGAGAAGATGAGGGCTGAAGATTAGTTGATTCAATGTCATTCTCAATTAAAAATAAATCAGGCGTCATGAAGACAGAAGAATGGGAATACTTCATTCATGTACTTCCCAAATAATATGGCACAAGGATTGATAAAGAATGGATCAGTAACTTCACTGAAAGTTCTTACTCAAGTTTTGACGTTGAGCAGTCGAACCCTTGACGACATCATTGATAAAAAAAGAGACCATGAGAAATGTATTAGCACTCATCATTTTTGCAGCAACTTTTAGCGCTTACGGGCAACCTGAAACTAGCGAAACGACAACCAATCCCTCCATAGAGGAAAAGGTGACCAAGGAAATGGATTACCTATCTCAAACAGTTGATTTGAGGGAAGATCAATTTGTGAAAATACATGCATTGATCGAAGGCTATTATCTTTCTGGACAAAAGATCTCACTTGATGAATCTAGCACAGATGATGCTAAAAGGCAAGAAAGGGTAATGTTGCACAAGGCACATCTAGTGAGTATTCTCGCAGAGCTTGATGACGATCAGATAGAGGTTCTTAAGGCAGTCAAAGCAAATAAGGGAAAATGGAGCGAGCCAGTTCCAGTTCAAGGAGAACACGTCAACTCAGAACAGTAGTGATCATTAATTTCAAGTATCGAAATGTCAAAAGAAATCCCGCCATATTCGACCTCCAAGGACAAGAGTATTGAAGAACTCAGAAGCACAAACTATTTAGTAATCCTTTTTGGAAGTGCGTGTGTCCTTTTCCATTTAGTTCTTTTTCATTTACTATTCACAGAAGGTCTTGGAGTAGTGTTTCTTATATTCGCATATACATTTCCACTTTTAGCTCTCTTCATCTTAGTATTAATAAAAGGAATCCGTAAGCGAAAAACGATTCCATATTGGTACGTCTATAGCCTATTAATACTGTGCTTTATCGTGTTCCTCTGGTCTCCTCCATTCATCAAGCCAACCAGATCAGCCTTAGAAAGAACGTATAGAATGAATGCCCGAGAATTAGTAATTGAGGACATAAAATCAGGCAAATTATCTTCAGAGAATGGAATTATTCATGTACCCTTTGAGAAGTATGGACGTGTAAGTTTTTATCGAAATTTTTCAAACCCTCAGATCGACAATGCAATCTCGACAAGTATTCACTATAAGAGAGGGTTAGGAGTCTCTTTTACGACTGATGCAAGATTCTTTGCCCATAAGGACGTGCTTACATACTATGAGATTCCCGTTAATGGGAAACATTGGATAATTACTGATGGTAGTTTGTTTGATAATTGACTCTTGCTATTGGCTAATTATCCTACTCTTCACTTGATTATATTTTCTAACTTATAGCTGTGAAGATAATCGTGACCATCGCGCTCATTTCTTTTTTCGCTCTTGCCTCTACTGCTCAATGCTGGGACGTTCAAATAGATGGTACTGTTTCCAATATGGAGAAGGAATTCTTGCCAGATGTCACAATTCTCCTGTTTGAAAATGAAGACACCCTGAGAAAAGCAGTTACTGATTCTGTTGGTGGGTATGCATTTAATGTTGACTTCTTCCCTGATAATCAATATACATACGCTATTC
>JBLHON010000102.1:0-11570 GCA_047621865.1 Crocinitomicaceae bacterium
CATCACTGAAAAGATAGTGGTTCCAACATGCGGTAATTTTGACATAGCGACCTTTTTGAGTAAAAATAGTAAAGAATCAGCAGAGGAATCATCTTGGCTTAACAGTAGTTAACATTAATATGTTTGAAGACTGAGCACAAATCCTCTATTTTAGCGGGAGAAACAACCATAAGTGATAAAAAAAGGAAGAAATAGTATTGGAGCAATGGCAGTTTGTCTGATCACGATAACTGCATGTGCCCAAGAACGGGAAGAAGTTCCAACTCAACTCACGAGCATTTCGAAAGAAGTTCGAATGGAAATCGAAGATGGCGTTAAAACAATGACGATCACCACCACTGAAAATGGCACAAAGACAGAAGAAGTCTTTGTAGGTGATGCTGCGGAAGCGAAAATGGAGGAAATTAATTCTGGAACTGGAACAGAGACGACTACTTTGCCAGATGGGGAATCAATGGAAGAAACCATAGAAATAGATGTTACGGAAGTAGATGGAGTATCAGTGGTCACTATAGTAAGCACAGTTGGTGGAGTTGAGACGATTGAAGTTTATCAAGGTGCTGAAGCAGACAAGAAATTAGAAGAACTAGCCGAAGGAGCTGGAGCAGAACTAGAAGGAGGAGAGAAAAAAACCATCGTGAAGAAGCGAAAAGATATGACTATTGAGAGAGTAGATAAGTAAAAGATCCATCAAATTTCAAGAAACCGTGCTGATTTATCAGTGCGGTTTTTTTATGCCTTCTATCTCCCGTTCAAAAGCTTCATCCCTCTCGTAAGGACACTTATTGCATCAGGACCAAGGGTATCCCCTTATCGAAAACGGGTATGTCCTATAGTCACTTTCAGGGAATCATGGCTATTTATTGCCCTTGAGATGCCCCAAATTTGTATCAACGGAATTGGCCAAGTTCTAGGAGTAAGCTGAAAATCCATAAACAGAGTAGGCAACAAAAATAACTTAACACAATAGAAATTATGAGCATGACAGGAGTTTACAGATGTGCAGCACTAGGTGCGACATTAGAAATTAAAACAGCAACAAATAATAATGGACAAGGTTCGGGAACTTTCACAATGGGTGGAGCAACTTGGGACGTAGGTATTCGATACCATTTTTTAAATGACGGTGGCCCACAAACAGTTCTTCAAATGTGGGCGAGTCATGGTAGCGCTAATTCTTACGTTACAGCTTCGGCATACACAAGTAACACAAATGCATCAGAAGGTATTCAGTTCGCTGGAGGTTCTTGTATTAGTACAGGTATAGCTGGAGCAACTGGTTTTACAGGATTGTTCAAGAAATAATTCAGACCATTTTCGCATAGAATGGGGCTGCCAGTTGTTGGTGGCCCTTTTGCATTTCGATAGAATCAATGGATTTATCAGTGCAGTTTTTTTTGTAATTTCATCGCATGATCAAACGCTTTATCCCTCTATTGTTAGTACTTGTTGCATGTGGACCTGCAGAAACAACGCCTTTTTGTGAATGCATGATTGCCAGTGATAATTTGAATAATGCGCAAGCAGGAACTCAAACTGAACTCATTGATGAAGAAGTGACTCTTGCAGATGTGGACACGAAGAAGTTGAAAGATCTACAAGACGCAAAAAAGAAAGCGTGTGCAGATTATGAGACAATTAGTGGTACTGAAGCAGCTCAGCTTAAGAAGGCCTGTGCAAGTAATGAAACAGAATGATTTTAGAAATCCTCGTCCTTTATTTCGTTGGGAAACCATATTATAACCTAGCTGCATTCCATGGGAAAAGTAAGTGGGGTTATGCCATCCTTGGAGCAGTGAGCTACTATGTGATGGTTTTCATTGCAGCGATAATACTCACTATTTTGGCGGACGCGATGGGATGGGAGGTAATCTATGGAGCGTCAAATATTACGCTCGCATTGATGGCAATCCCATTTGGAATTCTGGCAGCATGGGTATTGAGACTCTTACTCAAGAGATACTGGGAGGAAAAAACAATTAGGAATTCAGATCCAGAGATCCTTGATCACCAAAATTACACAGAAGGTCATGATTATCAAGATGCTCCTGGAGACTAAATCGACTAAGCAAATACTGCGTCAAGTGCATCACAAAAGGCTTGAGCGGCAGCATCCAAGTATTCTTTCGTATGAGCCTGGGAAATGAATCCAACTTCATATCCACTGGGTCCAAGATAAACTCCACGATCCAATAATTCTGAAAAAAGTTGCTTGAATCCACCCATATTTGGATCGATTTGACTCGCACTTCGAATGTCCTCATTTGCATCAAATGCTAACCAGAAGATTGAGGCAACTGTCACAACTTTGAAACCATATGAATTTTTCTGGGCATGATCGTTCAGCTTGGCAACGAAAGCTAATGTCCGTTCTTGTTGATCTTCATAAAAACCTGGTTTCGCACATTCAGTTAGTTGCGCAATTCCAGCAGCCATAGCAACTGGATTTCCAGATAAAGTTCCCGCTTGATAAACAGGACCATCAGGAGAGATGCATGCCATAATTTCATTTCGGGCACCATAAGCTCCAACAGGTAAACCTCCACCAATTATTTTTCCGTATGTAATAATGTCTGGCGTGATTCCTGTCATTTCAGCAGCACCATTAAATCCAACGCGAAATCCAGAAATTACCTCATCAAAGAACAACAACACATTATATTCTGTACACAGTGCTCGAAGCTCCTCGAGAAAAGTTGTTTTCTGGAGAAGTAATCCATTGTTGGCTGGAATGGGTTCAATAATCGCACAGGCAAGCTCTTCGTGATAGGTTTCAAAACATTCTTTGAGTGCCTCACTATCATTAAGAGGTAATACGAGTGTTTCAGCAGCATACTCTTCAGGAACTCCGGCACTTGATGATGTTCCGAAAGTTGCCAATCCACTCCCAGCTTTTACAAGCATAGAATCTACGTGTCCATGATAGCAGCCTTCAAATTTCAATACTTTTTTCTTCCCTGTAAATCCTCTCGCCAAACGAAGTCCTGACATTACTGCCTCTGTTCCAGAACTGACAAAACGAATTTTATCGATGTAAGGATTTCGAGATAGAATTAATTCAGCGAGTTCGTTTTCAAGTACAGTTGGTGCACCAAAACTAGAACCATTCTTCAATGCATTCACAACGCCCTCATAGACTTTAGGATTATTATGACCTAAAATTAGTGGCCCCCAACTACAGCAAAAATCAATAAACTTGTTCCCGTCTTCATCCCAAATGTGACATCCATCTCCACGCTTCATGAATATTGGAGAGCCCTCAACAGACTTAAATGCACGAACAGGCGAGCTCACTCCTCCCGGAAAATAGGTTTTCGCTTTTTCGAAAAGGGCGTTAGAAGTGGATCGATTAATACGTGTTTTGGTCTCCATAAGTGCGTTTTTGCTCAGACAAAAATACGTTTTCTTTGTCAAATTCAACGAAGCGGCAAGTGGCCACATTCGATGTGCATTGAACAATTTCTATTGGTAATTGTATATTTAAGCAACTTAAAAACCTCATATTCATGTCTGACCAAGATAATAAGGCGAGAAATGCGAAAATCCTTCAAGGAGTAATAGCTGTTTCCGTTGGAATAGGATCGTATTTCCTCGTTTCCTACCTACTAAGCAAGTAGAACTACATTCATAGTGATGAATTAGAGGCTCTAGAATGGAGCTTGAATACTTAACCTACAATTGAGTGTGGAAAGACAACGAACATTCGAAACTTCCATCGAAATCTTATTTCTATCTTTGAGCCGAATAAATTAATGCTATAAATCGTCTCGATGACATTTCAGAATACGCTTGATTTTGCGAAGGAAATGGATGCAAAAGATCCATTGAAATCCTTTAGAGAGAAATTTCGATTTCCAACTTATCTCGAAAATGAGATGGTCTATTTCACCGGAAATTCACTAGGACTTCAGCCAAAGAATACCGCGGCTTATGTCCAGGAAGAATTGGATGAATGGGCAAAGTATGGAGTAGAAGGTCATTTTTTGGCAAAAAAACCATGGTTTTCTTATCACGAGAAACTTACTGATAAGGCTGCAAAAGTGGTTGGAGCGAAACCAGAAGAGGTGGTTGTGATGCATTCACTTACAACAAATTTGCACCTATTAATGGTTTCGTTTTATCGTCCTGAAGGAAAAAGAACGAAGATCATCTGTGAGGCAAAAGCATTTCCTAGCGATCAATATGCACTTGAATCCCAAGTGAAATTACATGGATTAAAGGTAGATGAAAACCTCATCGAGGTATGGCCAAGAGAAAACGAACACCTAATTCGTGAAGAAGATATTCTGGCGAAGATTGAAGAATTGGGAGACGAATTGGCAATGGTCATGATTGGAGGTGT
Organism: Crocinitomicaceae bacterium; assembly: GCA_047621865.1. Taxonomy (GTDB): domain Bacteria; phylum Bacteroidota; class Bacteroidia; order Flavobacteriales_D; family Crocinitomicaceae; genus UBA4466. The sequence goes on from JBLHON010000102.1 coordinate 4,343, forward strand.
GAACTATTACACGGGACAATTATTCGACATGGAAAAAATCACCAAGGCTGGTCATGCTGTTGGAGCAACAGTTGGATTTGATTTGGCACATGCAGCAGGGAACATTAACTTGAAATTGCACGATTGGAATATCGATTTTGCTGCCTGGTGTGGTTATAAATATTTGAATTCATCTCCTGGAGGAGTTGCTGGAATCTTTGTTCATGAACGTCATGCAGAAAGCCCTGAATTACCAAGACTCGCAGGTTGGTGGGGATATGATAAAGAGACTCGCTTTCTAATGGAGCCTGGCTTCAAACCAATGCGAGGTGCTGAAGGATGGCAGTTGAGTAATGCACCCGTTTTGGGAATGGCAGCTCATCTTGCATCACTTGATCTTTTTGAGGAAGCTGGAATGGACAGAATTGGTGAGAAGCGCGATCAACTCACGGCATTTTTGGAATTTGTTATTGACGACATTTCCGAACGCAATTCTGATCGAACAACGTTAGAAATTATTACACCAAGAGATAAAGCAAAACGAGGTGCACAATTATCCATTTTAGCACATGGTCAGGGTAAAGCCTTGTTCGATGCGCTCACAAAGGAAGGTGTTGTTGCAGATTGGAGAGAACCAAATGTGATTAGAATTGCGCCCGCTCCATTGTACAATTCATTTGAGGATTGTTATCGATTTGGGCAGTATTTACAGGATTCGATTCAATAGGATCGGTCGAATAATAAAATGGTTTTTAGACACGAAATAGATGGATGAGGTAAGCGAATTGACGATTCAAACATTGATTAAATTGAAATATGCAGGGAGTGCATCTGAAATGACGACCTACATGAATTTGATTATGCAGACAGGCGCTGTATTGATTGGTGGAATAATAATGTGGAGAGTCAGTTCAAGGTTTCATCGAAAAAAGCAGGAGAAGCGCGAACGCAATGCCTTCTTTGACACGACATATTCTAAAGGCTGGAAAAAAAGATAAGATGAAGGAAGAAAAACGCGCGATAATTATTGGAGCAGGACTTGTGGGTTCATTGTGGGCAGTTTATCTCTCTAAAGCGGGATATCAAGTTACGATCTATGAACGTCGTTCAGATATTCGAAAGGCAGAAATTTCTGCGGGAAAGTCGATCAATTTAGCCCTTTCAACACGTGGGTGGAAAGCCCTTGATGCAGTTGGAGTAGGCGATGAAGTTCGTAAAATTGCAATCCCAATGTTTGGCAGAATTATGCACAGTATGGAAGGAGAATTGTCACATCAGCCTTATGGAAAAGAAGGACAAGCGATTTATTCTGTTTCGCGGGGAGGAGTAAACGCTTTAATGATGGACATCGCTGAGAAGAATGGAAAAGCAACAATTCACTACAACCACGAATGCATAGACATCGATCTTGATGCAGCAAAAGTGCGCATGAAGAAGAAAGATTCAGGTGAAGTGATTGAAGATCAAGCAGACCTTGTTTTTGCCTGTGATGGAGCCTTCTCAGCAGTGCGTTATAAAGGAATGCAAAGATTGGATCGTTTTGATTTCTCTCAAGATTTCATTGATGATGGCTACCGCGAATTGCTGTTGCCCGCCAATGAAGATGGATCCTATAAATTAGATAAAAACGCATTGCATATTTGGCCACGAGGTCGTTTTATGTTGATTGCTCTTCCGAATGAGGATGGCTCATTTACATGTACACTTTTCATGCCTTTTGATGGTGGAGAAAATTCCTTCAATAAATTAAAAACGAACGCGCAAGTTGATCAGTTCTTTCGATCTACATTCCCAGATTTTTATGAAATGATGCCTGATGTGGCAGATTCTTGGGAAGATCATCCTCTTTCATCATTGGCTATTATGCGCTGCTATCCTTGGCATCATGGTAAAACAGCTTTAATGGGAGACGCGGCACATGCAACAGTACCCTTTTATGGTCAAGGAATGAATGGTGGTTTTGAAGATTGCACAGTAATGTGGGAGTTGATGCAAAAACACGATAGTAATTGGGGAGCGATTTTTGATGAGTATAGCAATGTACGTAAGCCTGATGGGGATGCTTTACAAGATTTATCATTGTACAATTACCGTGTGATGCGAGATTTTGTGGCAGATTCTAATTTCCTTTTAAGGAAGAAAATTGAAGCAAAATTTTCTAACTTGTATCCAGATAAGTGGATGCCGTTATATTCTCAGGTAACATTTAGCAATATTCGCTACAGTGAGGCATTGTTAAATGGAGAGAATCAGACTCGGATTATGGATGAAGTCATGAAGACTCCCAATATTGAAGAACGATGGGATTCAGACGAAATAATGAACAAAATAGCAGAATTGATATGAAAAGTATACTAACAATCGCGCTCCTCTTGATCGCTGGAATTTCTTTCGGACAGAGAGATTTGAACCCAAGATCGAATAAAAATCAATTTGGAAAGGTGGATCTACGAAAGCTTCGTAAAACGGGTTTTCAGTTTCAACTTGGGCCAGCTTATTCATTTACGAAAGGAAAGAATCAAGAGCAAGAGTTTAACAATGCTGCTGGTCGTGGAAGTTACATAACTGATCCAGGAGGTAGATTTGGTGCCTATGCCGAACTTGGACTATTTCACTACACAAAGAAACCTCGAAAACTCATCAACTATTTAGATTGGGGGGTAGGTTTCAAGTATCTTGGAGGCAAAGAAAAAACGACAATAAATTATGCAGATGTCCTTGGGAATGTTGTTTCCACTGATGAGGATGGAGATGGATTTTACAATGGTTATCTCTATGGAAGAGTGAGTGTACACAAAATCTTAAAGCCTAAAAACAGCAGACGATTCTTCTTCGATGTTTCTTTGGGAGCAAATGTTGATTATCGACTAATAACAGCAGATCAAAATTCAAATTACCACACGAACTATGCTTCACAATTTTCTGAAGGAACTGCTTATCATGGTCCATTGGTTGCTCAGCTTCACGCTGGATTGGGATTTGGTTTCAAATTGAGAAGTGGAACAGATATTATCCCTGGATTCAGAGTGCCTATTTTTGGCATCAACGAATGGCAAAATGGAAACCCTTCATTGCAGTGGTTTTCATCGAGATACTTACCCGTACTATTTCATGTGAAAATTCAGAACTTGTTTCAGAAACGCACCAAAGGAAGTTGCCCAGCAGTTGATGGTAACGAGGACGATAAGAAACGGAACAATGAGTACATGCAAGGGAACTAGGAGATGAAAAAGATATATCACCTTTCTTCTTGCTCCACGAATCAACGAATATTGAAGGAGATTCAACCAGGCTCTGAGGTAGAACTTCAAGACATCAAGCAAAATGCTATTGATGAAAAAACGCTTGATTTCCTGCGTAGTAAAGTTGGATCCTATGAAGACCTCTTTTCAAAGCGTGCAATGAAATTTCGTTCCATGGGACTTAATGAGATGAATCTTTCAGAAGCAGATTACAAGAAATACATGCTTGAAGAATATACTTTTTTAAAGCGACCATTCATGATAAATGAAGAGGAGGTCTTTATTGGTAATGCCAAGAAGACTATAGAAGCAGCAGTAAAATCATTTAATAAATAAGTAATGACTGGAAAATTTTATTTGACGTTGGCAGCAATCACGTTATTTCTATCACTATTGGTGGCATGTGTTACCACAGAACCTACTTTTAAAACAGTAGATGACTCGCGATCTGATCTTTCAGATGAAGAAATTCTACGAAAAAGCAGAGTTGATTCTGTCCAGCAGATAAACATGCTCGACCCAACCAAAAAAGGCTTACTTACCAAGCCTGACACCATCAAAGGTTCAGAGTTGAGAAGGAATGGATAGCTTTATTAGTGAGTATCACGCGTTAAGGCTCATTGCGAATTGGAGATAATAAACTCTTTTTTTGGGATTGATAATCATTAGTCGTAATTTAGCAGACTAAAAATAAATTAGACTTATATGAAAACACTACTTACTCTTTCTTTAGCGCTACTCACCACGGGGGCGTTTTCACAAGTTATCTTTAGCGAAGACTTCAATAATTCCGTTGGAATGCCTGCAGGATTCACTATGATTAACAATGATGGACTTACGCCTGCAACGAATGTTGCATACGTTAATGATGCTTGGATTAACCGAGTTGACTTTGTTCTACCTTCTTTAACAGATTCATGTGCTTTTAGTACATCTTGGTACACTCCAGCTGGAACATCTGATGATTGGATGATTACTCCAATAATTGCTGTTAGTGCCGGGGCTACTACTGTTGCCCTTGATTGGGAAGCAATGGCTCCTGATGCTGCTTACCTTGATGGGTATGAGGTATGGGTATCTACTGGCGCTCCTACAATTGCTGGAATGACTGGTGGTACTATGGTATTTTCTACTCCTGCAGCGGATAATGTTTGGACAGCCAAAAATGTAGATATTTCTGCTTTTGCTGGTTCAAGTATTTATGTTGGATTTAGAAACAATTCTACTGATAAGTTTTTACTTATGGTTGACAGTATTTATGTAACTGAGAATGCAGTTGCTGCTCCTGATGCTGCAATGTTAGCTGAGGTACACGAATACACACAAGTTCCTTTGACGCAAGTAACTCTAATTGGAGCTTCTGGAACTATTGATAATGTTGGTACTGCTGACGTTACAAATGCTGTAATGACAGTAAATGTATACGACGGAACTATGGCGAACGTTTACACTGCTTCTAGTGCACCACAAAACATCCTTTTGGGTGCAAATGCACTAGCTACTGTTGCTGGTTACACACCTTTGGTTGATGACTTATATACAGTAGAGCAAATTGTTAGTATTACTGAAGCTGATGTTGATAACAATAATGATACTTCTTACTATCAAGTTCTAGTTACTCCATTTACGTATGCTAGAGATGATGGTAACATCGCTAACCTTCTTGGTGTTGGTGTTGGAGCAACTGCTGTAGTTGGACAAAACTTCGAGCTTATTGCTGCTGAAACTATGTCTAGTGTTACTTTCCTTATCGCACCTGGTGCTCCTTCTCTTGGAGATACAGTTAGCGTTTCGATTTACGATGTTGTTGCTGGTGCGCCTACAACAATCATTGGACAGTCTGTTGAATACATTATGACTCCTGCTGATACAACTGGTGCTGGAGCATTGTTGACATTGAATGTATCTGATTTAGGATTTGCTCCTTTGGCACTTGGTGTTGGAACTTACTTCGTAGGCATCAATGAGTACAATGCAATGGATAACATGGCAATTGGATTCTCAACTGATATCCTCACGCCAAACACAGCTTGGATCTCTATTAATGGTGGAGCATTTGCTACAAGTGAAGCACTTGGTTTCGCAGGAGCTTATGTTATCCGTCCAAACTTTGATTCATCTTGTACGCCATCTGTAGCAGCTGTGACTGCTACATCTTGTGGTGATTATACTGCACCTAGTGGAGCGGTTTTCACTACTACTGGTGTTCACACTGATATCATTCCTAATTCATGTGGAGCTGATAGTGTAATTACAATTACATTAACAATTACTCCTTTGGATCTTGGTGTTACTGTTGCTGGAAACACAATAACTTCTGATCAAGGTGGAGCTGCAACATACCAATGGATTGATTGTGCTACATTAACAGACGTTGCTGGTGAAACAAGTCAGTCTTATACTGGTACTGCTGCTGGTAGCTTTGCTGTTGTCGTTACAAACGGAGCATGTTCAGATACATCTGCATGTACTTCGCTTACGATTGGATTAAATGAACTAGCTGCAAATGGACAATTGGAAGTTTATCCAAACCCATCTAACGGTCAATTCACAATCAACATTAAAGGAATCACTACTGATGCAATGAGCATTGAAGTAGTTGACTTTAGTGGACGTGTAGTTGGATCTAAAACATATAACAATGTTCAAGGTCAATTATCTGCTGCAATGAATGTAAACGTTGAAGCTGGATCTTATTTAGTACGCATCTCTGCGAACGGTGAGAGCACAGTTCAAACGATCGTGATCTCTAAGTAAGAGTACCTCGATTAATAAATTTTTAAAAGCACCCTCGTTTGAGGGTGCTTTTTTTTGTGGCCTAGAATTGAATCAGGGTTTAGATTTGTAACTAACTTGCGCTCGAATAGCATACAGACATGTCAAAATTATTTTCAGCGCACCTCTCACTCTTTATTGTCAATGCCTTTTATGGTGCTAGCCATATCATTGCCAAAGGTGTGATGCCTGATTACCTGACCCCAAGTGTGTTCATCCTTCTTCGTGCATCTGGAGCAACATTACTCTTCTGGACAATTCGCGTGTTCTTTATTCGTGAACGCGTGGAGCGGAAAGATCTACTTCTTCTCGCAGCTTGTGGCCTTTTTGGGGTTGCTGTTAATCAGATGTTCTTCTTCCATGGGCTCAATCTCTCGTCTTCGATCAATTCAGGAATTATCATGACAGTGAACCCAATCTTAGTCGTGATTCTGTCCTATTTTATTCTTAAAGAACGAATAACATGGCGCAAATCTGTTGGAATTAGCATTGGGGCTACAGGAGCAATATTACTCACGCTTACAGCAGGCACAGGTAATGGGGACTCAATGCTTGGCGACGTTTTATTATTTATCAATGCTGCAAGTTATGCTGTCTACTTGGTCATCGTAAAACCCTTGATGCTGAAGTATAAACCCTTCACAGTTGTCACCTATGTATTTTGCTTTGGACTGCTGTTTATCGTTCTTTATCCACCAACCCTAATGGAGGCGTACTCCACTGATTTTAGTAAAATCCCATTTGTTGCTGTAATGAAGATTCTCTTTGTGATTGTTGGGGTCACCTTTCTCACGTACTTGCTCACCACCTTCTCGCTCAAATATTTGAGTCCATCAGTGTCTAGTGCATATATCTATCTTCAGCCTGTTTTAGTCATGCTCTTTGCGTTTGTATTTGGGGCAATGGGAATCTCAGATGATTACACGGATACCATTACCTGGGAAAAAGTGGGCTACATGCTCGTTATCTTTACAGGAGTCTTTCTCACTTCCTCCAGCAGTTTTTTGAAGAAGTCTATTCGTGGGATTAAGGCTTGATTGAACGGATCTAACTCCTCCTAAGTTGGCAATTCAGAATACATAACTAACTTTGAACAAATTCAAGACTATGTTGAAATCCATGACGGGCTTTGGAAAGGCCACAGGAACTTTTCAAACGAAGAAAGTATCCGTTGAAATCAGATCACTAAATAGTAAGTCCGTTGATTTAAATACGCGAATTGCGCAGCAGTA
>JBLHON010000103.1:0-11563 GCA_047621865.1 Crocinitomicaceae bacterium
CGATACTTTATAAAGTCAGGATCTTTAGCTAATCCTTCAATCGCCATTGTTTTTTCTACTCCTTCTTTTCCTGTATTTGTTCCTTCTGTAACTTGAGCATAGCTCGTACACGTTGCAAGCGCAAGCATTAGGGTCATTCCAATTTTTCTCATAATTCTAAATTTAAATAGTTGTTATAGTTATTTCTTCCCCAAATTTAGCTGCTGCTTCTCGATCAGTTAAAAGTGTTTTATGAACTTCCTATTTCATTTTACGAGTGAATGTTTTTTGTCTTTCTGCTCCAATTTATTCCGTGCTCTCAATCGCGTCATTTAATCGGTTGTGCTCAATAGATTTCGCTATACAGTCCACGGCATTTAACTCAAGCCTTCTTGCATAAGAGAAATGAATTCGATTGGTAAGGCACAAAAAAAGACCTTCTAAGTTCAATTAGAAGGTCTTTCTCTCATTTCTTAGGTAAGAATCAATCTATCGATATAGTTTTACCACAAGCAGATTTACCAATCACAAGCTTAGTTGTCCCGATTCTTCGAGTAGTGTTTGAAAGCGTAGTGTTCATTACATCATCCCTGCAATTTACGGTTTCAGATTTGCCTGGCTCTATCGTTCTGAAAAAACCAGAACTACTGAGCGCTACAGTTAACTTACGTCCAGTGTTATTCATAATCGTATACTCATTAGCATTAGATGTACTGGGCGTCTTAGTCGATGATATATCTCCAAGCTCCCTGTGATCAGGTTTATAGACAGTATATCGGACATTATTGCTAACGTTGTCATCGTCTGTTTTATTAATGATGTTAATGTCGTCTGGATGAAAAACAAGAATGTTTAGTAGCCCTTGTGGTGAACGTGTTACGTTGCTGTAATGATTCCCGTTGACGTCTATTTGCCCTGGCCATACAACGCTTTGATCTTTACCAGCATTGTATTTAAGTTTAAAATTATATCCAGGATCACCATTTGCCAAAGTCATGTCAGTGATGATCACATCAACAGGACATCTTTCATCTGGAAGATCAAACTGATCATTTTCGCGGTAGATGCGCCATAAGTCTTTGGCATAATATGTAGCAGTATTATTAAAGTGAATTGTTCTTTCTGCTTTTACAGAAGAATTGTATATAAACTCTGCTGTAGCCAAAACCAAAGGTTTCCGTGTAGTTCTGAAATCTTTTGATTTTCGGATTTCAGTATTCTGTACATCAAAATCTGATTCTCGATGCCTTACTTTGAACTTTCCAAGTGAAATGTAATCGCAGTTCTCGAGGTAAATAAAGAACTCCGCGATTGAGAGTGTTCCACCAAGATTTTTTGTTTTTTGAGTACTACCATCAGCCATCACTACCTCAATTCCAACCTCTATCTCCTGGTTGTAATCAATGGCCCCAGTAGTTATTAATTTGATTGAAATTTTCTTAATGGCTTCGTCCTCATAGCTCCCGTCAGATTCCCATAATTGATCGCCTCTTACTTCTTGCCGATGTTCTTTCAAATCATTAGACTCAGCTAGTTGTGCCCTTACGAGCTCTGGATCACGTTGGCAAGAATATTGGACACTTTTTACCGCAACATCTTGCTTGTCTTCTTCTTTACAGAAAACAGTGATAACTAATTCGCTGCTCTTCTCAATATCACAATAATCGATCGTCCAGATGTTTCGAATAAATGAGGCACCTTCCACACGTATCAGATAGTCATCAGGAAGTTGAAGACCGTCCAAATTTTCCGATTTAAGAATAGTACCATTTGTTAAAGTGGTTGTCACCCCAATTTGGAATTCAGTTCCAGAAACAAGTTCTTGCTCTGTAATAAGTTTAATGTCAACGGATTCAATTGATTCTCCAATAACAGATCTACTGGCGAATTCATCCGTATGCTCTTCGGATTGAGCATTTCTTGCGCTCTCCATGTGTTTTGTGAACTCTTCGTCACTGAAGTCTATTAAATCTCCATAGCACCCAAGAATCATGTAGCCGTCATAACTATATGATTCAGTGAAAATAACGATTGAGTTTTCTAAGAAACGGAGACTTTCGCCAACCATGATATTTTCAAAATAGGCGCTGTAGGACGATTCCTGATCACCCGATCGATTGTATCTTTGACCATCGACGATTAGTTCAATTGCTCTTCCACTTCTATTTTTGATTATCTCAATTTCCCTTGTTCCTTGTTCGTATAGTTTTGGTGAACTAGGGGATCTTCTCATGTAGCGATCATACTCACCACTTTTCCATTGACTTGCCGTGATTGCCTGATCTTCATTGTTAAGTTCTTGACCGAAGCTGATTGCTGGAAGAATTAATATGAATGATAGGGCTGAACTTCGTAAAAATTTTTTCATTTCAAGAAATTAGATTAATTATTGGAAGAGGAATGCACCACTCTCATAACTTGCGTTTAATGCACAAGAGTAGGGTATCCTTGCGAAGTACTGCAAAGCGTTTTACGAGACCCCGAATTGGTTTTATAAAGCAAAAAAGCCAATTTCTCCGTAAGGGAAAATCGGCTTCTATGAAAAATATACTACTTGGGTAGCTGAGCTTGTCGTAGCTACTCTTTTATGAAACGACTTCGTGAGATTCCTTTACTCGTTTGAATATTCATCACATACACTCCATTAGAAAGAGTTGAAACAGAGAATGTCGCTGAAATTTCTTGTTGAACAAGCTCTCCAAACATGTTAAAGATTGTTACTCCTTCAATCATTTCTTCTGAATCGACTGAGATTTCTGTAGAAGCTGGATTTGGATAAATGTTTATCATAGATGAGTTTAATGCGTCAATACTAATAGTTGTGATGGCTGTACATGCAGACATATCTGAACAGTTTCCATCATCAATGATACAAGCATAATTTCCATTAGATGTTGGTGTAAATGATTGATTCGTCTCTCCGCTGACTGGTGCATTTCCATTGTCGCAATCTACCCATTGATATGTAGCTCCTGTTAAAGTTGCTGTGATTGTATTTCCTGTTTCCGTAACTGACAGGTCAATTGAACAACAATTCTCACTAAAACTTGATGCTGCATCTATACTTGTCCAATTGGTGGTGCTATATACGGCATCATCTACTTCTATGCAGGTTAGGTTAGGATTATTAGTTGCGAAAAAATTTATAATATTCGTATTGTTCCCATTTGCTGCATTTAAACTTGATAACTGGTTGGCATGACAAATCAGTTCCAGCAAAAGGATATTTTGGGATACATCTAGACTCGTAAGGGAATTTCCATTGCAGTATAAGTACTCCAAAGATGTATTATTAGAAACATCCAAAGTTGTAAGGAGAAGATCATCACAATCTAACCAATACAAACCTGTGTTAGAAGAAACATCCAGGATAGTAATGGGGTTTAAAGTACAATGTAGGTTTGTCAAATTTATATTATTGGAAACATCCAGAACTGTTATGGAATTGGAAGTGCACTGTAAATTCGTTAAAGCAGTAAACGCTTCGATTCCTGTTAAGTCAAAAATAGACAGTGTACTACAATTAATGGTTCCAGCAAAAGCATTCGCTTCACTAACTTGAATTTCAGCATCGGCATTCGTGTTAATCGCAGCATTCCCAACCAAATAGGCTTTAAAGTTGACATCTGGGATGTTTACAATTTGTGCTTGAGTTCCAAAGCTTAAACTTACAATCGTGGTAATCAATAGTACTATTCTTTTCATATCAATGTGTTTAATGTTTACACAAGAGTACACTATTGTGACACCCCATGAAAAAGAGTTTTACGAAACCCTTAATTGGTTTTATAAAGCAAAAAGCCTTATTGGTTGACTTCGAGTAACCTCAGCCGCCCAATAAGGCATTTCTATGAAAAAACATTTGGTGACTCAACCAGTTGAAGTCACTCTTTTATGAAACGACTTCGTGAGATTCCTTTATTCGTTTTGATGTTCATTATATACACTCCACTCGAAAGATTCTCAACAGAGAATGTATGCTGATTTTCTTGCTGTACCAAAGATCCATATAGATCAAAAATAAATACTTCGTTAATTTCAGCTTCGGTCTCAATAGATATGTTAGAAGAACTTGGGTTAGGAAATAATTTAACACTGATATTCTCTTCGTTCTCAGAAACTGAGTTAACGTCATCATATACCCACAATTCTCGGCCATTGGTTCCATTATCAGCGATAAAATATAGCTTATTATTGAATACTTGAACTGGTGCTGGAATTGAGTGTCCTGTGGGGTTTATATCAGCTACAAAAGAAGGAGGGTTAATTCCATCATAGATTCCAAGTTCACGACCATTAACACCATCATCATAGCTAAAATAGTAACCACCATTGAATTCTAGTCCTCCAAGCGAAATTGTCATTTCTTGACTAGGAGCGTTAAATCCATCATACACCCAGGTCTCATTAGGATTAACCGTTTGAGCTCTAAAATAAAGCTTGTTATCAAACACCATTTTTGGGGCTGGCCAAGAACTGCCTCCAGCAACAATATCGGCAACCATCGTTGGGGGATTTACGCCATCATACTCCCACAATTCGAATCCATTAGTTCCATCACTACCACCAAAGTATAGTTTACCATTCATTTCCATCATATTATCATTAGCCCCTTGGGTAACAATTGCAGTTGAAACGAGAGATGGAGGGTTTGTTCCATCATATTCCCATAGACGAGGAACTCCAGTGGATTCATCCTGCGCATTAAAATGGAGTTTATTATTAAAAACCGTAAATCCTATAGGTGCAGAACCATTCACTCCAACAGCTAAATCTGCGAATAACGTTGGAGGGTTCGTACCATCGTATTCCCACAATTCACTTCCAGCAACTCCATCATTCGCCCGAAAATAAAGTTTGTTATTGAATACTGTAAAATATGCGCCATTGTAAAATGCACCATTCCCTGAAGCTTCAATGTCGGCGAACAATGTTGGAGGGTTCACTCCGTCATATTCCCACATTTCAAATCCAGTACTCCCATCGTCAGCAGCAAAATAGAGCTTACCATTAAATTCGACTAGGTCAAAAGGCCATGAATCTCCTGAAGGATTTAGATCTGCAACTAAAGAAGGAGGATTAATTCCATCATATTTCCAGAGTTCGTGCCCATTAACGCCATCGTTAGCGCGAAAGCACATAACTCCATTCATTGTTGTGAAATATGCTAAATCAGCGTTTGCAGAGCCAACATTGATGTCCGCTACCATAGATGTCTGTGAAAATGACACTGAAAATGAGAGAGATACTAGTATGATTGTAAGTAGTCGTTTCTTCATAAGAAAGTTTTTAAATGTTTCCACAAGCATACGGCATAAAAATCTTGAAAAAAAAAGTGTTTTACGGAGGTATGAATCGGTTTTATAAAGCAATAGATGTCTACCCTAAAGTGAGAGTTTCAAATGCTATAATACGATTTTTAGCAATCTTTGCGACAAGATCTTGCGTCATATTCACATCGCCAAAACGTGGTTTGAATTTTGTAACATGTTCAAGGTTTAGAATCCATGAGCGATGTGATCGGAAAAAGGGCGCCTCTTCGGAGAGCAACGATTCAAAGTACTTTAAATTTCGACTCACAAGAAAAGGGGATTCGTTCAATAAATGAACATTACAGTACGCCCCTTTGGCTTCAATCGCGATAATGTCTTTAAGGTGTAATATGCGTTTGCTCACTTGCCCTTCACTCAATTCAGAAATAACAATATTACCCATCGCTTTACCATGGATAGAATCCAATAGCAACTGATATTGCTCCATATTGTCTTTTTGCTCCAATTTGTTTTGAGCTTTCTCTATTGCTTCGTTTAAGCGGTTCCGTTCAATTGGTTTAACGATGTAATCGACCGCATTTAACTCAAAAGCTTTAATGGCATATTGATCATAAGCAGTTACAAAGACGATTTCGAAGGTGATTTCATCAAAGAAATTAACGATTTCATATCCAGCATAATTAGGCATTTGGACATCCAGAAAAACAAGATCGGGCTTTAACCTGTTGATGCATTCCACTGCCTCTGGCACATCACAACATGTCGCAAGGATTTCTACATTGATTTTACTCATGTGCAATAAGTTGCTCAACACATTACGTGCCGCAGCTTCATCATCTACTATTATGACTTTAAGTCGATTCATGCTCCTAATCTAATTTTAATCCTTCTGCGCCATAGAAGTATTATATGAAACTTGAAGATCATTTTACAAAGCGAATTTAATTCCGAAAAGGAATGGTAATATCAACCCTCGTTCCAACTGGCTTCTTGTTCTCATATAGATCTGTTACATCATATTTCCCTATCTCTTCGCCAAGCTGCAAATTCAAGATTTCCAATCGTTGTTGAATCGCCGTTAATGCGAAAGAAGCATGATTACCTCTTTGCCGAAATTGAATTTCGTCTGCCTTTACACGTCCAACTCCATTATCAATAACCGTGCACGTTAGGCCCTTAGATTGATTAAAGGTAATATCCAATTTCTTCAATCCTTTTTTATGAATCAAACCATGTACTAGCGCGTTCTCAATGAAAGGTTGTACCAGCATTGACGGTACATTGACATTCTTTGAACCATTGTAGTGAATCGCGTATTCAAAATTGTCTCCAAAACGCAGTTTTTCCAGTGATAAATAGACGTCCAAGAATTCCAATTCTTTTTCGATGGGAATGAAGTCCATATTTGAATAACTCAATGTGTTCCGCACTAGTTTTGCAAACAGAACGATATAATCGTATGATTTCTCCTTGTCTTCACGAAGGATCAGATCTTGAATTGAATTGAGTGAATTAAAAATAAAGTGTGGGTTCATTTGCGACCGTAAGGCTTTCAATTCTGAATCAAGCATGTTGGTTTGCATTTTCTGCTGGTTCAGTTGGCGGCTTTGTTCTATTCTAGATCGTTTCAGCCGAAATCTAAAGAAGATAATTACACAGCAAGCCGTAGCAAGAATTAGTAATGAGTAAAACCACCAAGCTTGCCAAAAAGGTACTTGAATCGTAAAGGAATATCTTTGGATTTCACTTTCAAAATCTCGGTATTTAATGCGAACTTCAAATTGGTAATTGTTAGGAGCCAGTGCATTAAATTCAAGTTCGCTTGTAGTTGCTGCCAAATTTTTCCATTCATCACTAATTCCTATCAAACGATATTGAATTACGGCTTCAGATTCAAATTCGATTCCTCTAAAGTTAAATCGAGCAACGAAATGATTTTGATCATATGAGAGTGTTGATTTCAACTTTTCTTTAAGGAGTGAATCGCCCAGTTGGACAGATGAAACGTCCAAACTAAAATCAGGTTTCTTTTCCAATTGATTTAGCTTTAGAGAGATGATTTGTCCCTTAGAGACTATCCATAAATCACCCTGAAAAACAGCGAAATTGTTAATTGATCCATTTATTATGCCTTCGGCTCCTCCAATGGATTTCCATTTATTCGTTACTAAATCGACTATTTGGAAGCCTGTTTTTTGAGAGATAAACAATTTATTTCCATGGAGTTGAAGACTGCGAATGTAGTTGCTCGCCATGCCATTTGTTTTATTGATTTCATGCACAATCTTGCCATTTCTAATTTTTAAGATCCCTAGTGCCTGTGTGCCACACCATATATTTCCTCGGTCATAGACAAGGTCGATACAATCAATTGGTGAGCCCTTGTACAAAAAAATCTTCGTCTCTCCGTTTTTAGCTATGTATACAAGTCCCTTCTCAGTGGCATAAAAGAGTGCGCCGTTTTCAGCGTCATAAGCTACTGCATTGCAGCGAAAAGTTTTTGAAGAAATTTCTGTCCAACCCGGGTTGTAACGTGTTGGAATCCAATTAAATTGACTAGCACCCGACCCTCTGCGAAACAATCCACGAGACGTTGCCACAATTGCGGTTGTCGAATCCACGCGTGTTACAGCCTTTACAAGTCCTACTTCACTGAGGAGATCACTATTCTTTACATCAAAGATCAAAGATTTATGATTCGACAATAAATTAAAATCAACACCAGATACAGACTTAATCTTTCCTCTTGAAATGGTGCATTGCTCTTTCAACAGTTCGAATTTATTTAGGGACACTTGGTAAATTGATCCTAATCGACCCGTTACTATCAGACCTTTAGGCGAAGCGCAAATCCCCGAATAGAAATTATCCTTGTTTTCCAATACGAGGCTTGACATATTTGGGATCACAATAATTCCCTGATTAAAGGTTCCGAAGTACATGGTGCCGCTCTTCGATTTTGTACAGGCAGAAATAAAGGACTCAGACAAAATTGTCTTATCGAACTTTAAGTATCCATCTTCAAGGCTAATTCTTCGAACGCCCTTTGTTTCGTTGAATGCCCAAATCTCGTTATCGTCAAGTTGTTGGAAGGCACGAATATTTGTAAAGTCATACCGCTTTAAGATCTTTTTTGAATGGTTAATGAACAGTCCTGAATTATAGAAAGATACTAAGGAATTATTCAAGTATGCAGGATACTGAAAATAGTCATTGAGTGTAAGAAAAAAAGGATTGTCTGTTGATAATGTGTCGATTGAACTTCCATGAATACGCAACACTTGGGCAGCACTGCCTTTAGGTATTAAAATACGATTCCGATCGAAGGCGTTTATGGAACTTGCCCCGCTTTCAGGTTTGTAGATTGGATGCCAACGTTTTGAATCATAGCGAAGATATACCTGGGAACAAACGATTAATTCATCCTGTGAATTGAAGGAAATCTCTATTGCGTTTCCCAGATATTCTTCGGGTAACTTCACATACAGTTCAAGCTTATTGTTCTTGAGTTTGAAAATTTGACCGGCTAAATTGCAACAATACACCTCGCCTTTTTTATTCTCAACGAGCGAAAATAAGGCACTGCCATGTTCTTCTGGAGCCCCTTCAATTGCTTGGAATTGACCATTCTTATACACAAAAAGTCCGTAGTTGGTTGCCGCATACAACAGGTTGTCAGAATGCATTAGAAGTGAATAGACATGACTATTTGCAAATACATCACCGCCAATAATGAAATGTGAAGGCTGCTGTCCAAAACTATTGAAACACAGACATAGGGCAACAAAGAATGTGGCGGTCTTTAGTGGTAACACGTCTCTTAATTTAGTCAACGATTTATTTTACACAAAAGTGATCATTTTTCATGGAACGATGAGCATGGTTTTACGAAGCGTAGAATCTGTTTTGTAAGGGGAGGTTGCGTTGGACCTGCTTAACAAGTTGTATATTAGTTGAGGCAATAAAAACTTGTCCTCAAGCTAACTAGCACATTATGACAGTCAATTTGAATTTCATTCGTGTACTTCTAACCTTCCTCGTACTCGTGACGATCATGGGGTGTAGACAGCCTGACGTAGACAATTACTGTCAATGCATTGATCATAATGGAACTGTAGTTCTAGACACAGTATATCATATGGAAGATGATCAGGCTTATCAGTTATGTGAAGGAAAGGAAAGCGATCAAACTATTTGGAAATGTGAATCCTCTCAAGAGTAGAGGACTTGGAACTGAGTCAAAACAGAGCTAAAAGGAAATAATGGATGTAAAAGTAACAATCCCAGATCCTGACAAGCATTTTACATGGACGACGAAATATGATTATGAAAACAAGAGATGGTTGGAATAGAAAATCCAACTAGTTAGCTATAGATGAATCCTGGTCTCCAAGTGAATTAAGGATATGCTTAATTCCTAATCAACACTCGATCAGATTTCAAAAAAAACTCATTTGAAAAATGTATATTTAAAATCGAACGTTCAAACTGAACGAGCACTGGTTTAAGATTCTGCGGAAGATGAAATGCCTTAACTAATAATTATTAATTAACAGTTCAATACATTTTAATATGGCAACTTATAAAGTAACTGTAGCACTAGATAATTCTACGATATCAGCATTAAGTAATGGTTTTCAACTACAAGTATTCAAAGGGGTTAAATCTTCAAGTCCTCAAGGTGCATTGCCAACAGTATGGACAACTATTGACCACTTTGCAGGTACAGTGGAAATATCATGGAGTGACAATTATGGAGGGTACTTTAGTAACACTATGATTGCTCAAGGTGCTAGGGTCAGTATTGCAACTGAACAAAATATGAATCCTGGTGAAGTGATCACATTAAGTCAAAACGGTAGTTCCAGTGTTGCTGCAACTGGTGGAATACAAGGTGCTTTTGCATTCATGAGTGAGCAAACTAATACATGGACATCAGGACTTACAGCTTCAGCTAATGGATCCAATCCCACTTCAATTTGTGCTTTCTCGCTATATGGATCTACAACTAATATTCTCGAATCATACGAGAGAGTAGTCATCTTGTTTACTCAAGAATTGATGGAGCCAGGAACTATTGTTCGAACAGCAGTTTCATCGTCACTTTCGATTACTTTATCAGCTGCTTCGCCAACTCTGGCCGTTATTTTCAACATTAACACAGGATGGGACACTCTAGGGAGTCCATATGCTCAATTGAATCCTTCGAATTTCGAATTGGCACCAGGTCTTATTGTGCCCATTAGTTAATCTCTCATTTTATCAAAAACACGATCTACATTTGGTTCGTAAATAATAATGCCCATATTACGAGATGAAACAATCTATTATCATCTTCTTGATCGGCCTGTCTTCCTATGCAACTGGTCAAAATAATTTCAGCTTAAATTCTGAGGTTGGCGATAGTTTATTAGTTGAAGTGAACGGGCATAAATTCTTTTTGAATAAAGAACCAATAGGTATAATTACCAATTATCCACTTTTCGATACACTGACCCTATTAGGTGATGGACCAAATATCAATGATAGGATTATCTGTAATTTCAAGCGAGATTCTTCCTATACTATTGCAGGAGCCTGCTGTTCTAGTTTAGACGTACTATCTGCTTCAAAACTGAAGAATGATAGTCTTGGCATCTGGGATTTTGAAGAAGATCATTCCAAAATTCAACATTTGCTGATGGATCGACCATTCATTTCGATGCGAATAGCTTCAGAAGTTCAGGATACAATCTATGGTTGGTATGTTGACATGGCATGTTTTCCTCAATTTAAGAAAATGGAAGTCGAAAAATGGGAATATGGAGTGCCTGAAAAGTGCTTTTATTGGACTAATATCAGCCCATTTATTTTCTTCGAGAACAAAGTGAATTATCTTGACCAAGTCAACGAGAATGGCATTAGTGAAGATATATATCCAGAATATGAAGAAATTGAAATTTTGGCAAAAGTCAATCTACGACTATTTGACACTGATCGTTTTATCTTAACTTAGGATCCTGTAACAAAAAAAGTAATCTTAGTATACGAAGAATGAGCGCGATAGATAATCACATTAATTAC
This sequence comes from Crocinitomicaceae bacterium, assembly GCA_047621865.1. GTDB lineage: Bacteria > Bacteroidota > Bacteroidia > Flavobacteriales_D > Crocinitomicaceae > UBA4466. The sequence continues at coordinate 11,316 of JBLHON010000103.1, forward strand.
CTTGAGTTCAAGGCAAAAGATCTTGTAGCAATAAAAGCATTTTATACGAAGTCGTTTGGGTGGGTATTTACAGACTATGGACCTACATATACGGCATTTTCTGAAAGTGGCATTGAGGGAGGATTTGAAGAAAGTGATGACGAAATTGTAAATGGAGCATTGATTATTTTGTACCATCAAAACCTTGAAATGATTAAAAGCAGAATCATCGAATCAGGTGGGATAATTTCCAAGGATATTTTTTCCTT
>JBLHON010000104.1:0-11543 GCA_047621865.1 Crocinitomicaceae bacterium
TTGTAGACGAAAAAATCCCGCATCTTTTGTAAGATACGGGATTTAAATTATCTTTTTTATGGATTAACCTCCAAAATCGTCAAAACGAACATTTTCTGGTGGTACACCCCAATCATCACATAATGTTAGAACTGCCTGGTTCATCAATGGCGGTCCACAAAAGTAGAATTCTAAATCCTCTGGTGCCTCATGTTTTTCTAAGTACTGATCTCTCACTGCTAAGTGAACGAAACCTAGGAAACCATCACCATCTGGATCATCAACATCTTTTTTCTCCACCCAATTATCTTCTGGCAATGGCTCAGAGAGTACTAAGTAAAACTTAAAGTTCGAAAATTCCTTTTCCAAATCACGGAAATAATGAATATAGAAGAGCTCAGCTTTTGAACGTCCACCATACCAATAGGTAACTTTTCGTCCTGTCTTAATCGTTTTGAAAAGCTCATACAAGTGTGAACGCATTGGAGCCATTCCAGCTCCACCTCCAATGTAGATCATCTCTGAATCAGAATCGTTTATAAAAAACTCTCCATAAGGACCTGATATAATTGCTTTATCACCAACTTTTAAGTTGAAAATATAAGATGAAACAACACCTGGATTAACATTCATCCATGCATTACGTGCTCTATCCCATGGTGGTGTAGCAACACGAACGTTCAACATAATTTTTCTTCCTTCAGCAGGATAAGAAGCCATTGAATATGCACGAATAACTTCTTCATCGTTCTTCATTACCAGCGGCCACAAACCAAACTTATCCCAATCAGCTTTAAATTTATCTGGCTCTCCCGGGTGATCTTGTGGATGTGCTTCAACATCAAAATCAGTGTAGTTAATAACACAAGTAGGGACCTTAATCTGGATATAGCCTCCAGCTTTGTAATCCATATCCTCAGGAATTTCAACAATAAACTCCTTAATGAAAGTTGCAACGTTATAGTTCGAAACTACTTCAGCTTCCCATTCTTTAATTCCGAGAATTTCTTCTTCAACATGAATTTTCATGTTCTCTTTCACCTTCACTTGGCATCCAAGACGCATGTTCGCAGCGATTTCTTTTCTCGAGAAATGTGGTTCTTCAGTTGGTAAGATTCCTCCTCCACCTTCAAGTACATGGCAAGTACATTGTACGCATGTTCCTCCTCCACCACAGGCAGATGGTAAGAAAATGCCATTGTTACTCAACGTGCTCAATAGAGTGCTTCCTCCATCAACTACTAAAACTTTTTCACCATCGTTAATATCGATTGTGATTTTACCAGATGGAGAAAGTTTTGCCTTCGCGAAAAGCAACATTGACACGAGTGCCAACACGACTAACAAGAAAACTACTAATGTTATTATTATAGTCAATACCATATTAGCCTATTTTATCAATTTTTAGTTCGTCAACCTCATCTACCTTCACAGTAGTTTCCTTCTTCTCTTCTTTGACATCTTTTCCATACTTGATTCCAGAGAAACTCATGAAGGCAATTCCCATTAATCCAGTAAGGATAAATGTAATTCCCAACCCTCTTAAAGGAGCTGGAACGTTTGAATAGCGAATTTTTTCACGAATTGCAGCAATTGCGACTATGGCAATGAACCAACCAATCCCTGAACCTAGAGAGAATGCAGTTGCATCCAATATAGTTGAATACTGGCGGTCTTGCATGAATAATGCACCTCCAAGTATCGAGCAGTTTACTGCGATCAGCGGAAGAAAAATCCCAAGTGCTCCATAAAGTGCTGGTGCAAACTTCTCAATGAGCATTTCAACGAGCTGCACGATAGATGCAACCACAGCAATGAACATGATAAATGATAAGAAGCTAAGATCGATATCAGCCCACATTGGGTCTTCTGGATTGATCCATGCAAGTGCACCTTCTTTCAGTAAATAATTTTCCAGGAGATAATTCACAGGAACTGTCACCACCAATACAAAGATTACTGCTGCTCCAAGTCCAACTGCTGTCTTCACAGTTTTCGATACTGCGAGGTACGAACACATTCCCAAGAAATATGCGAAAATCATATTCTCCGAGAAGATTGCTTTTATAAAAATGTCTAATGTACTTTCCATACTATTTCTTTTTGACCGTTTGGCTTAATGCTTTTCAATCAATTCTTTATTTCTAGAACGTTGGATCCAAATGATAATTCCAACAAGTATCAATGCCATTGGAGGAAGAATCATCATGTTATTATTCACGTAACCCATTGTATACAATCCCCATTCTTCACCAGGAAGTGGACTACCAAAGATCTTGAAGCCGTAAAGCGATCCAGAACCAAGTAATTCACGGAAAACGGCAACTACGATAAGTATCCATGCATAACCAAATGAGTTACCTACAGCATCTAAGAAAGATGGCCAAGGCTTATTCGCCATTGCGAAAGCTTCAAAACGTCCCATTATAATACAGTTGGTAATGATCAATCCAACGAATACCGAAAGCTTCTCGGAGACATCTGGCATGAAGGCCGCGAGAAGTAAATCGACAACAATTACTAACGAAGCAACAATTACAAGTTGAACGATAATTCGAATTCTAGAAGGAATCATATTTCTCAACATGGAGATAATAATATTTCCAGCTATCAATACGAAAGCAACTGCTGCTCCCATCACTACTCCTTGTTCTACTTGTACAGTAATTGCAAGTGCCGAACAAATCCCCAATACTTGGATCGTAATTGGATTATTGTCCGTTAACGGATCCGTCACCAACTTCTTATTCTTCTTAGAGAATAATGGATCTTTTGGTGCTTTTGTTTTTTCTACAGAATCACTCATAGCTCCTAATTTTTCAATGTTTTGAAGTAAATGATATATGGCTTGAGGCAACGATTCACCATTTCCTCAACTCCTTTAGAAGTAATCGTACCTCCTGTAATGCCGTCAACTTTCGTTTCTTTAGCACTTCCAGATTTGTCTTTCACCACTTCGAACTTCACAAAATCACCATTTTCATCCGTGATTTTTTCTCCCAACCATCCTTGTACAAAGAAGTTTTGCTTAATCTCAGCACCAAGTCCTGGCGTTTCACCTTTGTGGTCAAATGTCGCTCCTTTGATAGTGCGCATATCTTCATCCAGGCAGATATTCCCCCAGATTGGTCCCCAGAGTCCATTTCCAACTACTGGAATAATGTAGGCCTTCTTCCCATCTATCTCAGCAACAAAAAGAGGATAATCTTTATTCTCTGCTGCTAATTTCTTATCTCTGAACTGCTTCTTAATATCAATGTCAAATGCTGCAGTATCCTTTAGAGCTCCATTCATGTCCAACACAATTGCATCGTCCAAATTGATGTACTTTATAAATTCATCAGCTGCATTCTTTCGCGTTATCTTCTCAGCTTGATCCTTTGGGAGCATTGCTTTAAGAATGTTCATTTTCTCTTTTACCTCCTTATTCTTATCCTGGAAGGGCTTGGTCCACATTGCTATTCCAGCCAATAAGGTTCCTACGACTACCACAAGAGCGAAGGCAAAGGCGAAAGTATATCCGTTACTGTCTTTATTAACCGCCATGATTATGCTGTTTTAAGTCGTTTAAGTCTTCGTTTGATATTCGCTCCAACCACATAGTGATCAATTAGAGGTGCCATTACATTCATAAATAGAATTGCCAGCATGACTCCCTCGGGATAAGCAGGATTCAAGACCCTTATCAGTATGGCGACCATACCTCCAAAGAATCCATAAAGAATCTTTCCTGTTGCAGTTTGAGCTGCCGTAACTGGGTCTGTTGCCATAAATACAGCTCCAAAAGCAAATCCACCAATTAATAGATGTTGATATGCTGGAAGATCCAAGTATGCATTCCCTCCAACTGCGTTCAATAAAAGACCTGTTACCAATCCTCCAATTGCGAATGAAAGCATTATTCTCAACGAACCTACTCCAGTCATTATTAAGAAGGCCGCGCCTATTAGACATGCAATTACAGAAGTCTCACCAATTGATCCTGGAATATTACCAACGAATGAGTCCATAATGGAATATTCATTGGTAAAGGCGACCAGAGCTTCTTTGCCAGCTTCAAGTGGCTTACCGCCAATACTGGCTTTATCAGTCATAAATGTTGCCAAATCTCCAAGTGCAGTTGATCCAGTAAATCCGTCTACTGCTTTTTCAGTTCCTGCCATCCAAACCGTGTCACCAGACATTGATGTTGGGTATGCAAAGAATAGAAAAGCTCTTGATGTAAGTGCAACATTTAGAATATTCATTCCAGTTCCACCAAAGATTTCCTTACCAATAATAACTGCAAAGACCGTCGCAACTGCAACCATCCATAATGGAACATCTGCAGGCATTACCAATGGGATTAACATCCCTGATACCAAGAAGCCTTCGTGTAACGAGTGACCTTTAATCACTCCAAAGATGAACTCAACAATCAGACCAGAGGCGTATGATACAACCAAAATTGGCAGAACAATAAGTGCTCCCGCTCCGAATTTCGACCAGAACATATCCATGTAAGGAAGTCCTCTGTTACCTGTTTCAGCGACCATTTCGAAATGGCCAGTGTTATACATACCAAACAATAAACATGGAATAAGCGCCATAATTACCATCATCATAGTACGCTTCATGTCAACTCCATCACGAATGTGTGACCCTTTTCGGGTAACGTGATTAGGAGTAAACGCCAATGTGGTAAATGATTCAAATATTGGGTTCCATTTCTCGAGCTTACCACCTTTGGCAAACTTCGGTTCATGTTTGTGAATTATTTTTTCTAAAAATTTCACGTCATCTAATTTTTAAGTCCTACATGCACTCAGTTGCGATGAGATCCAAGCCTTCGCGGATCTTATCTTGAATATCTATTTTAGAAGTACATACGTACTCGCACAATGCAAAATCCTCAGGAGCTACTTCGTAGATTCCAAGTTTTTCCATTCCGTCTATGTCATCTGTAATTGCCGCTTTCACCAATTGCATTGGTAAAATATCAAACGGAAAAACTTTATCAAGCTCGCCAGTTACGACAAAAGCTCTTTCTTCTCCATTTGTATTTGTATCCAAGCGGAATTTCTTTTTAGGCGTAAGCCAAGTTGGGAACGTTTTTGAATTCGAAAACTTATCAAATCCAGGTCCCATCCAACCAGTAGTCATGACAAACTTCATTTGATTGCCTTCTGGAATTACAGTTACTTGATTATCGTAAAACCCTAAATATCCGTCTTGTTCAATTTTTGTTCCGACCAATACATTTCCACTAATCACTCGAACATTGTCCGAAGTAATTTTATCAGCTAAAAGATCAGAAACATTTGCTCCAATAATTGTGTGGTAATATTGAGGTGACTTAATTTCAGATCCAGTTAATGCGATTGTCTTACGCATATCAAACTTTCCAGTTAAGAAGAATCGACCAATTAAAGCTACGTCCTGAGCATTAACAACCCAAACGAATTCTCCTTTATTGACTGGATCAATGTGGTGAATTTGCGTCCCTACATTTCCAGCAGGATGTTTCCCATGAATTGTATTTATTGTGACACCCTTTGCTTCCTTAAATGCTGCATCTGCTGCGCCTTTACCATTTAAGGTTAAGTGCACCTTGCCTGAAGTCAATTTCGTGAGTGCCGACAAACCAGCTTGAAACTCATCATCTTTTCCATGGAGGATATAATCGAAGTCGGGTGCTAAAGGCGAACTATCAAATGCTGAAACAAATATTGCTTTAGGAGCATTATTTGGATCTGCAACAACATCCAACGGGCGCTGCTTAATGAATGGCCAGAGACCAGATGCTAACATCGTCTCTTTCACCTGTTCTGAAGACATCTCTTCCAACTTGTTCTCAGAAGTAGATTCGAACGTTTGTTCGCCATCTGCATCAACAAGTACCTCGAGTATTCTTCGCTTCTCACCTCGCACAACCGCCTTAACGGTTCCACTCACTGTAGAGGCATATTTCACCGATTCATTGTACTTATCGTAAAATAAAATACTCCCTGCTTTAACTGCGTCACCTTCTTTCACCACCATTTTTGGTATCATTCGGTGAAAATCGGTAGGTTTAATGGAAACCACCTTAGGAAATGACAACTCGGACTTAACCTTCTCTGCGCCACCTACTAATCTGATATCCAAACCTTTTCTGAGCTTTACTGATTTTGACATGCTCTCAAGCGTTTAAATTCAACAGGCAAAATTAAAAATTTCGCAAGGTTGTTTATCAATGTTCGGGAGCAAGATTGACGAATAACTTAATTTAGAATCGTTCTAAATTAATATGTAGTTACTATCTTTAGGTCGAAAGTTTTCGTCTTACTATTAACAGCGTTGAGTCTCAGTTGATTTGAAAATCTTATCTTGGGGATACAATTGCATAATAGCTTGCTTCTATGGATACGTTAATTACTTCAGGCATTCAAATTTCGGTAAAGGCAAATTTCCGTCGCGACTTATCCGAGGTGATCGAATCTCAATACTTTTTTAATTATCGAATTGAGATTCAAAACACAAATTCGTACGATGTACAATTACTGTCGAGAGATTGGTACATCTTTGACAGTCTCAATCAAGCGCGTTATGTAAATGGTCCTGGTGTCATTGGCGAACAACCTATACTTAGGTCGGGTGAAACGTACAATTATACAAGTGGTTGCGATTTACAATCTGAAATTGGAATGATGAAAGGGTTTTATACCCTTAAGAACCTAGTTGATGGTGAACTCTTTGAGGTTTTTGTACCAACCTTCAAATTAGAATATCCACCGAAATTGAACTAGCGTCTATCTCTTCTCAATAGCAGGAGCAATAGTAGTAACAAAGATCCACCTCCAATTATTGGTGTAGTAATAATTGGTTCTGGCTTGACTTTGAACTCCGAGACAGCATGCTCTTCGAATTTCAAAGCCATTTGAAAAATATCATCGTCAATATTTCGATGTTCATTCAGTAGATTTCTGACCCTACGGATTTCATTCTTCATTTTAGAAACGTCATCTTCCTTTCCCAGTATCAAGTATAATTCCTCCAATGATAATAACGCATCAAGCTCATCTGGGAGCAGGGAAAATTCTTCAGCCATTTGATGAGATTTTAGAAAATTAATCTCGGCTTGATCATAGCCACCCCTTTCAAGGTAAAACCCTCCAATATTAAAATAACTTTCAATGATTGCTTTCTGCTGCCCGACCTCTTTTCGCAATTTCAGGGCATTTGTAAATAATACTAATGAAGAATCGTACTTGTTATCTATAAACATTAAGATTGCCTCATTATTTAAAGAGTTTGCAAGATGCGTTTTGGACTTAGATTCTTTCGCATATCGCATACTTCGTCTGTAGTATGCTTTCATTAGCTCAACTTCTCCCTGCTCTCCGTAAATCATTCCTAAATAGGCACATGCATCAGCAGAGGATTCAAACTTGTCATGTCTTAAGGCTTTAGATAAAAAAACAGAGACCAACCGAATTCCGGACGATGTATCTCCCGAGGCACAGAAAACCTTTCCAAGCCCAATCATACCATTAAAAGCAGCAGTTTCATCTGATGATTCTTCGCCTGATATTATTGAGGCAATATAGAATTTAGCAGCAAGATTATAATTACCTAGTAAATTGAATGCATTCCCGAGCTCGTTTTCAGTTTCTGATTTAAAACTTCTCAAATCGCATTTTGCAAAATAATTTCTGGATTCAGCTAGGCATTGAGTGGCCTTTTCTAGGTTGCCTTTACGCAGATGATAACTTCCGATATACCTGCTTCCAAAATTCTTTCCACATTCATTTGTCTGAGTACTTGATAACATCGACATGCTGATAATTTTGACAGTATCTAGCGAATTACGAAGATAATAAGTGTTCAATTCTCTACAGAAATACAATAGCCTGGATGAATCCTTCTCTAAAACAAACTGCTCATAGGTCACCTGTGAATTTCCCTTAATCGAGATTAAAGATGCGATGATTGTAAAATATAATCGACAATGCACAAGCATACTAACAAAGAGTAATAATGGTCATTGCAATGATAGTTAACAATAGTTACTTTTGCAATAAAGAAAATTATTATGTCAAACGCTATATTTCAAGTTCCAATCGCTATCAACGAGCCAGTGAGGTCATACGTGCCTGGATCCAATCAGCAAAAGAGTCTTCTTTCGATGTACAATCATATGTACGATCGAGACGCAATCGACATGCCGATGTATATCGGTGGTAAAGAAGTGCGCACGGATCAAAAAAAATCGATGAGTCCACCCCATGACTACAAAAAAATATTAGGCCATTTTAACTATGGAAATTCTCAACATGTGGAAGATGCTATTTCCGCTGCAATGAGTGCTAGAAAGGAATGGGCAAACCTTCCATGGGAAGAACGCGCAGCAATTTTTCTGAAAGCGGCCGATCTTCTTGAAGGTCCTTTCCGAGACAAGATGAACGCATCAACTATGCTCGCTCAGTCAAAGAATGTTTTTCAAGCTGAGATTGATGCAGCATGTGAATTAATTGATTTTTTTAGATTTAACGTCCAATATATGACGCAGATCTATAAAGAGCAGCCAGAATCCTTACCGGGCATTTGGAATCGATTGGAATATCGTCCCTTAGAAGGATTTGTTTTCGCAATCACCCCATTTAATTTTACATCGATTTGCGCTAATCTCTGTGCAGCTCCAGCAATGATGGGCAACGTGGTTGTCTGGAAACCCGCAGAATCGCAAATGTATTCTGCGCAAATAATAATGGAATTGTTCCAAGCAGCTGGGGTTCCTGATGGAGTAATTAATCTAATTTCTGTTGATGGTCCGGTTGCTGGGGATGTGGTGTTTAAACATAAAGATTTTGCAGGTCTACACTTTACGGGATCAACTGGTGTTTTCAGACACCTATGGAAAGAAATTGGTTTAAACATTGAAAAGTATAAAAATTACCCTCGTATCGTTGGTGAAACTGGAGGTAAAGATTTCATCATGGTACATAAATCAGCTGACCCAAGCCAAGTGGCAACAGCTATGACACGTGGAAGCTTCGAATTTCAAGGACAAAAATGTTCTGCAGCTTCTCGTGCATATATACCGTCCAACCTATGGCCTGAAGTAAAGTCGATAGTAGTTGATCAAGTACGTTCATTTAAAATGGGGTCTCCAGGAGATACTACTAATTTTATTAATGCTGTTATTGACGAAGCTGCATTTGATCGAATTGCTGGTTTCATTGATTATGTGAAAGGTCAGTCTGATTCTGAAATAATTGTTGGAGGAAACTATGACAAATCTATTGGGTATTTTATTGAGCCAACAGTAATCGTTACTACGAATCCAAAATTCAGAACACTTTGTGAAGAAATTTTCGGCCCAGTATTGACAGTTTACGTTTACGACGCCGAGAAATATGAAGAAACCTTAGATCTCGTTGATAGTACTTCTGACTATGCATTGACTGGTTCCATTATTTCAAATGATCGCTATGCGATAAATGTCGCAACAAAGAAACTTGAATATGCCGCGGGTAATTTCTATGTTAATGACAAACCAACTGGTGCCGTAGTAGGACAGCAGCCGTTTGGAGGAGCACGTGGCTCTGGAACTAATGATAAAGCAGGCTCACCAATGAATCTGCTTCGTTGGATTTCAGGACGAACAATCAAAGAAACATTTGTTCCAGCATCTGATTATAGATATCCATACTTAGGATAATCAAATTCATTACTTTATTGGAGCGCGGGAGTAGATTTCCGCGCTCCCTGTTTATAAGAACGTGGGCTAATTGATAGCGTACATTTAAAAAAAAGTGCCTACTACTACCATGCACTTGCGATTACATTAGATTGAAATGGGATCAATGAATGAGCAAGTTGATTCTCCAAAGAAGTTAAAATTCACCAAAGCAGCAGATGCAAATGACTTAAGTATATAAATTCCTATTTATGAGTTCATCTACCTTCGACCTACAGCTCCTTAAATGATTTAATGATCTCCTCAGCCTCCTTTTCATAAGTAGATTTTACACTTTCCAATGTCCAAGCCATGATCATGTACAAGGTTTCCTCACCCTCTGCAAAGCCAAAAAAGTAACTCACGGTTTCATCAACGCCCTGAACATTTGCGTCAAAATTTATCCCCCGAGCCGTTAACCCATTAAATTTCATTTTTTCCATTTTGGTCTTGAATTTAATGTCAGAGCCTCCGCTCATGAATTCAGCTTGCTGGATTGCATAATTATCAATAATTGATTTTTTGTCATCATATAGCTCAAGTTCTTTGAAGACATCTATGAACTCTTGCTTATCCTCGTCAATAACAATAACATACTTTTCCTTATCCAGATTATTATATTGAAGTGATGCCTCCTCATTAAGTGTTGTAGATGATTCCATGAAACTTGGCACAACGATTTCATACAGTGAATTAACCTGAACATTTAGAGATTTCCGATCAGCAGAAGGTGTCAACACATAATCATGCTCTAGCTCATCTTCTGCTTCTTCCATACGCTCGAGCAACTCAGCAAACTCTTCGTCACCCATTTCTGCTTCAGATAATTCCTCTTCTTCGGGCTCATCAGTTCTGGGTCCACCTAACTCTTGGAATGAAGTCATAATCACATCCACTTCATCAATAAATTCACTTTTTTTGGATCCTAAGGTCCAAGCCATAATCGTGTACAAACTCTCCTCACCTTCTACGAATGCGAAAAAATAGCTGATGTCCTCAAGAATCCCGTCAACTTTTGCATCAAAGTTCTTTCTTCTCATCGGCAAATCATTTACCACCAATGACACTAGCATAGATTGATGATCGATTTCAGCCTCGTCACTTATAATCTCGTATTGTTGCTCTGCATAATTGTCAATAACTGACTTCTCAGAATCATACAGCTCTAATTCTGTGAACACATCAATGAATTCTTGCTTATTCTCATCGATCACGATTATGTACTTTTCTTCGTACAAGTTGCTGTACTGAAGCGATGCTTGGTCATTCAATTCTGCTGATGATTCCATAAAATCTGGAATTTCAACAGAGTATAACCCTTGAACTTCTTTCAAATCGTAGAAAGTTTCGCCTTGTCCAAACGCACCCAGTGTCAAACCAACAAAGCAAAATGAAATTAATCTTGCAAGCCCCTTTTTCTTAATAGTGATAGCCATAATGAGTAAGTTTACTTAATTTGATACTAATTTAGCAATAAAAAACCCTCTACTCAATTGAGTAGAAGGTCCTAATATGATTTACAATTTGCTCCTAAAGTTCTTTGAATGAATTAATCATTTTTTCTACGTCATCTACATAGTTTTCTTTACCAGTTTTAAGTGTCCAAGCCATAATCATGTAAAGGTGCTCATCACCCTCTACAAAACCATAGAAGTAACTTACTGTTTGAGATATCCCGTCAGCATCTGCATCGAAATTTTTTTCGATCGCGTTCATTCCATTCACCTTCGTGCTTTTCATTGGAGTCTGTGACTGGATGATCGTTCCAGCACTCATGAGATTGAATTGCTGCTCAGCGTAATTTTCAATTACAGTTACGTCATCATTGTACAATCCAAGTTCTTCGAACACCTCAACGAACTCC
>JBLHON010000105.1:0-11508 GCA_047621865.1 Crocinitomicaceae bacterium
AATTCGGTTTTGGTACGTCATTCGTGGCAAACAATCTTCAAGAAAAAGTTAAGCTCTATCAGGCTGCAGGCATTCGTCCATACTTTGGAGGAACGCTTTTTGAAGCATTCTATGCACGTGGAATGGTTGATGATTTTCTACGTACAATTGATAAATTTGGACTTGATCTCGCAGAGATTTCAGATGGTTCTATCATTATCAATCACGATGAAAAGTGTGAACTAATCCAACGCTTTTCTAAGGATCGCACAATAATGTCAGAAGTTGGTTCAAAAGACTCTGGGATAATTGTCTCTCCAGCAAAATGGATCAAGATGATGTCAACAGAATTGAAAGCTGGATCGTGGAAAGTAATCGCAGAAGGACGAGAGTCTGGTAATGTAGGTGTCTTTCGTCCAAATGGAACAGCACATACACTCTTGATCAATAGAATTATCGCGAAGATAAATCCTAATGATATCCTTTGGGAGGCGCCAATAAAGCAACAACAAGTTTGGTTCATTAAATTGTTTGGACACAATGTGAATTTAGGAAACATTGCGCCACATGAGATGATTCCATTGGAGACTCTTAGACTTGGACTTCGAGGAGATACTTTCTTTGATTTTATGCCAGCTGCTTATGCTGACAGATTGAAGCAAGTAAATTCTGACGAGGACTTGGCAGAAGCAGAAGAGGATTAAAGCATTCATGAATTTCAGGAAACAGAAGGAGATTTCGGGACATGCAGGAGCAATTTATGCCTGTACATGTTCGGAAGGATTAGTCTATACTGGAAGTACTGATAAGCATGTTGCACGCTGGCTAATTGAAGAAGGAATTCAAGACAAGTTTGCGATAAAGTTTGAACAATCTGTTTACGCGCTCGAAATCATTGAGAACAATTTCTTGATCATTGGTCTATCCAATGGAGATCTTCATGTTGTCGATCTGGAAAAGGGAGAAGAAGTGCACTATTTCACCCAGCATAAAAAAGCAATTTTTTCAATTACTTGGAATAAGCTTGCCAATCAAATGATGGTTGGTGATGCAGATGGAAACCTTTCAATCTGGAATGCAGAGACTTTTAAATTATTGATTTATTTACCTCTTGAAGTTGGGAAAATTCGAGATGTTGCTCTCTCTCATGATGGTCAACAATTCGCTCTAGCATGTCAAGATGGAACGATTCGAATCTTTGAAAGCGCCCACTTTAATGAGCTAAAAACATTGAATGGACACAAGGATGGTACAACTTCAGTGATCTTTCATCCATTGAATCCCAATCAACTTATCTCAGGAGGGAAAGATGCCTTGCTAAAACTTTGGGATCTGGAAAAGGAAGAAGTTTTGAAAGAAATTCCAGCTCATAATTATGCGATCTACAGCATTATAAGTTTAAATGAAGGCAAGAATTTCGCAACGTCCAGTCGGGATAAAACAATCAAAACTTGGACAAGTGATTTGGAGTTCATTGAGCGTTTGGATTTGAAAGTTGGTGGACACAAACACTCAGTCAATAAGCTTCGTAAACTGGATGAAGAGACCTTTGTTTCTGTCTCAGATGATAAACGTGTGATTGTTTGGGCAAAGGACTAATTGTCCTTTCTCTCTCAGATCAATTACTCCAATGCTACTGCGAGATTGCGTCGCTCAGTAAACAACAGACATTATTCATATGCCTGAGAGTAAGAAACCATGTAGTAGTCTAATTCTCTACCAGTTTGAAGATCTAATCCAAGATTAATATCAAGTATGGTTACATCCCCCCACCATTTCAAGCCAATAAGAGTTTGGTAATCTGCCGTCCACATTTCTTCTGCTTTACCATTTTCCAAGGCAAGTTGAGAACGCAATTCATACTTCATTTTGGAGTCAGAAGGTTTTTCTAAATACAAAATGACCGTATATACATCCTCAAGAATTTCGTCACTGTCTGAAGAATAATCCTTATTGAATTGTACGTATCCACTGTCGACCTTAAACCCATAATATTCTTCAAGATGTGCTCTTTTAAGGTTGATTTTATAGGTGGAAGAAGGATGATCATCTCCTCCAATACGTGACGATTTAATGATAAAGTCTTCCACTTCAAAAAAGTCCTTGTCAATGGCGAAATCAGCTGGGCCAATTCCAGCGTTCATGATTTTCGATTCTCCCTGAGCAGCTGCGAGGAGTGTTAAGAATGCAGTAAAAATAGTTGTGAGCAAATTTTTCATACTACTAAGATACACATTGAATTAAACACTTATAATAATCGAGATCATCTTTGTAGTTCATCAATTAGGATTCAACTTTTAATTTCCAATTGTGGGACGGTTAATTTGGTTTTCCATTAATCATTGTCATTGCTTTCCGTGCTATGCCTTTGTAGTTTCTCCATTCAAAATTCCCTGCTTTTACAGCCATTATGGCTTGTCGTCTTCTCGCTGAAGCATAGACTCTATTAAACTCCTTTTTTGAGACTCCTGTTAAATGAGCATGTGTATTCCACGTATGTCCAGGATAGTAATTCTCGTCAATCATGCCATGCCTTAATGCAATGTCATAAAATTCTGATCCATGAACTGGACAAGCAAAAGCCCAGCTGGTGTAATGGATATAGCCTTTTCTCCACAGCGCGTACATATCTTTTATTGTTTTTCTAACCTCAGCAAGCGTTTCATGCTGGAGTTCGCCGTCTTCTTCCCAGTAGTTGAAAAGCATTGTAAAGCCAAACACTTTTATCCCCTGATCACTTAATATTTTGCACGCTCTTTGAGTTTTTTCGAACGACATTTTTTTCTTGATACCTTTCAGAACTCTGTCACTAGTAGTTTCAAGGCCTATTCTTACGAGCCAAAAATTCGCCTCTTTCATCCAACGAGCTAATTCTTCGGACATAGGAACTACGCGCATATTGCATTGAAAATATAAGTCCTTATGTCCAAGCCCCGCCAATGCTTTACAAACATCAATTGACCAATCCAGTTTTACATTGAGTTCGCCTGAGTGAATATAAATTTCTCTGTATCCTAGCTTGTAGAGTTCATCAGCCTCTTGTGACAACCATTTCCGTATTTGGTCTAGCCTTGCTATATGTTAACCCACAGAAACCATCATCATTAACCAAATCTCTTAAAGGAAAAGGAATCGTATTGATATCATCAATTAATGCCCTTGTTGCAGTTCGCACATACGTGCCATTTTCAAGGAACGAGATGCCTTTTATTTCATGTTTTAAAGAATCTAGTTCATCAAAACCTCAAACGATTTCAAAAAAAGTTTCTTCTCCTTCTCAAATCACACAGATATCTGACTTGGATTTTTCCAAGATCTCCTTAGAAGCTTGAATGGCATGAGGACCACCACAGACTAAGAGAACATCAGGATATTGCTTTTTGATTTTATTAATTAACTCATAGGTGACAACAGCCGAAAATGAGACAGCATATATTTCTGGCTTAAACTCTTCAATTAAGTCTAGATGAAATTGATCACTCTTGGCTTGTGTAATATACTTTAAATCAACTTCATATTCTGCCTTCTGCTTCAGGTATGATCCTAGATAGAGCAAGCTTAAATTCGCGCTTGTTTGATCTTTAACCATTATTGGTTCATACCTATCTGCTAGAATGATCTTCATACGATTAACTGACATTAATGGCTCTTCAGGATGCGGCTCTAGAAAGTGATTTTGATTAAGATACGGAATTCTTTTGTTGTAAGAAGTGTTATTTCTTCGCAGCCAGTGTATGAGCTACAACATAAGTTGATGGCTCTTGGAGGTGATTCCTTTGTCTTTGAAAATCACTATTTCTTTTTCCTGATTGATTTAGAAAGAATGAGATCTTCTTCATACCCTTCTTCGTTTTCCAGATACAATTTGGCTTGTGCACGCATGGAATAAAACCAATATTCGTACGGGTTCAAATAAATTGCGTAATTGTAATCTTCCAAAGCTTCTTCATAGTTACCTAGGTCCATTTGGGTACGACCACGAGTGATATAATAATCAGGAATCAGGGGATTGATTGTAATTGCTTTTGAATACGAATCTACAGCAGCTTCGAGCAGATCCTCGTAATCCAACTTAACAGTATAGGAATCTTCGCCTGTCAACATTTCCACAGTGAATGGGAATGATACATTATCAATGATTGCTTGGAAAAGATCTCCTGCAGTACTGTGCAAGAAATCATCTGTAGAATCAACCATCAAGGCCTGTTGATACTGAGTAAATGCTTCGTCAAAAAGGTAATTTTCTGTCGCTGACATAATTGCACTTCCCCTTGCATACATATCAGTTGGGTCAAGATCCATTACAATTTTGTAATAATCCATAGCCGTTTCATAATCACGTGATTCATAATAAGTGTCGGCAAGTACTGAGTAGCTTTCTGAATCATTTGGGAACAACTCAACACATGTTTCCATCACTTGAATTGCATAATCATATTTATACGCCTCTAGAAACTCGTCAGCTAGATTAAAAAAGTAAGGCTTCAATGAAGGGAAGTGCTCTAAGATTTCATAAATGCTTTCATCCAAGTCATTTTGAACTTGGCTTAACTTACTGAATTTTTTATGCACTTTTTTTGAATTGAGTGCATTCAAATCAGCTAAGATTGGATCAATTTTATTCAACCAATCATGGTACTCATCAGCTTTCTCCTTGTTTGCTTCAAATGTGAGAAAATTCTTCGTTGAGTATTCAGGAAATTCCATCTTGGTTAGATACAGCCCAGAGGATTGTAAAAGCTCTTCAACAGTTGCTACTGTATAGGCCTTTTTCTCACAGCCTCCATGACGCACTTTCAAGTCGGGATTAGCGAATGCTTCAGAGATCACCAATCTCCCACCAGGCTTGAGCTTTGTTATGATATCGTCCATCATTGGGCCTACTTCTGTGAATTCATGAAAGGTATTGTTGATGATAATCAGATCAAAAGTTGCGACCTCTAAATTTGAACCCGTTTCTGTGCCAAGAACGAAATGAAAGTTATTGGTTTGTGGAGTTATTCGTTGGGCTGAAAAATGTTCTATAACTGCGTCGAATTGCTTTTTGTTAAGCACGTTTGTGTCAATATCTTGAATGTAGTAGGTGACACTATCTGAGAGCACTGAAAAAACTCCTTGCAGCCAGCCACTTGCAGCACCTATTTCTGCGACAACATCTCCTGACTTGATCCCATAGGCAATGAATCTATCCTCAAAAGTGGAGAGAATCTCAGACCTTTCATACGGAAAACCATATCTAAAAGGCCGCTCAGGATGCGTGCTGTAAACTGATGTAACATCTGGATTTACGTACTTATCTTCCTCATCCTGCGAATACGCAAAGTTTCCTGTAAATAAGAGGATTAGTAAAATGTTGATCCAAAAACGCATGAGACAATTTTCATGTAATGTAGAAAATATAAATCAGGGCAAAGCTCTATGTTGAACAAATTTCTATCGACTGGAGTAGGATAAGTTCGATAAAGATGTTTTTTCGGATCTAGCGTACCTAGCTGGCGTGATTGTATAACTGTGCTTGGGCCTCTTTGGACTAAGTGACTTCGAAAATTGGAGCTGTTTGACGACGTAGGAGGAGTTCTTCACAACGAAGTAGCAGCGAAGCTAATTTTGAGTCATGTGACCCCAAAGGGTAAGAGCATTATGCTGCGCTAAAGGGCTCTTTTGGCTTACTTTTTCAGCTCTTGAAAAAAGTGAGAAGTAGGAATCTTTTTGTTGGGGAATGGTTAATAAGTCTAACTATAACATATAAGCATCAATGAACGTCAATCCTTCTTGACTTCATTATGCTTACTGTTGCAAGTTCCTTTGGGAGCAAGTAATTTTAACTCTAGCGCCTCTGCTAAAACTACGGCGAAAGCATATGGTATTGAATAGATTAGCTTCTGCTAATCTATGTGTTTTCATCTGAGAAAACTGTGTTTCTTAGCTTCAAAAGCCTGCACAAAGACCATTTAACCAGTTGTTTCTCCAATATTTGATTGTCATAGAACAACTTTATTAAAGTCAAGGCACTACGCTGGCCGTCCGTATATTTCACAGATAGTAAACCACTATATTTCAAACATTTAAAAATCATCATTAGGTTTGATGGCACAAGGCGGTCCGCGCATGGGATGAATAATCTCAATAACGCTTAAAGATGTCGTTTTTGACTTATCGAAAAAATATGGGCCAACTAGAAGTGTAAAGGAAGATGCCCTCATTCATGAGTTTGTGTCCGAAGTCCATCCAGACCTACAGTTATTTATCGATAAATATATTTCAGGTGCAACTCCATTAGACTTAACAGCTGGATTTGACGTTATTGGAGTAGAATTCAGTGACAGCATCCCAATGCTGGTTCCTATTGACATATTGAGCGAAGAGGATAACGATGTTTCCTTAAGTGGAGTTGTCATAAATACTATGTACACTATTAAAAAGGTTGGATCCAATGAACTGATAGGTCTTCAAAAAGGAGACAAGATTGATGAGTCCGAAATTGAAAAAGAATTTGATGATGCCGAGGGCGGATTTGTGGACGAAGGAACAATGATCGAACTTCCAGTGAGACGTGATGGACAAAAAATAATTTTGAAATTTCCAGCTAAGTTTAAGGATGGACACATATACAATGTGTTTAAACTAAAAAATAACAAGACAGAACTACAACAAAAGTTATGGGACATTTGGACCACAAATTAACAGCATAAAGAGACGTTTACAAGAGGGATCAATAAAGATTTGGAGAAACTCCATGAGAGTTGCGCTATTTAAGGAAGTACCTGATATGTCCTACACCCCAGCGCCACTTTTCCCTTCGGGAATCTACCTTTTTAGATGAAAAAAGTCATGTTTTCAAGAAAACGTTTTTGTTAGGCGCCTTAGCATAGCCCAGATCGTTATATGAAAAGTAAGGTTTAGCTCGGTCACCTACAAGCCAATGCGCGAGCATCAAGACCTTCAGATTACCACTATTCGTTCGCCTCAATGATAAAGTCAGAACCAAAACTTTAAATAGAGGTGTGACTTGAGTCCACCTCTACCTGCTAGTTTCAAATAAGCATAAGTATATAGTTCAATTGACTATCCAACAGTAAAACTTTATTTTGAGCTTCAATAAGTTCAATGGTAGCTTTAAGAAGGTTACTTTCCCTCGAATTAATCATGAAAACTGAACTCTCGCCTGCATCGAATAAGTTTTTTTCTGCATCATAAAGGATTTCATTGTTTATAAAGAGCTGTTCGAAGGTTAATAACTGATCCGTGGATTGGAGATAGTTATTTAATGCAGAATTAATTTTATAGCCCAATTCTGTCTCAAAAAGAGTATTGGCCAGTTCTTGATCTTGGACTTTAAGCTTTGCTAATTGTACGTCTCCTCTTTCTTTTCGGGACAAGATAGGGTATAAAAATGATGCCCCCCAAGAATAATCTGATGGAGAATACTGTGCGAGCGGGTTATTCCCCATAGGTTCAGAAAGAGCGTTGTATTTCAAAGATAACTTTGGCTTTAACTGCTCTTTTTTTAGTTTGAGATCAATTCCTATTTGTTCAAGTTTCAGAGCATTTAATTGCAAATATGGGTGGCTAA
The DNA here is from genome assembly GCA_047621865.1 of Crocinitomicaceae bacterium. Lineage (GTDB taxonomy): Bacteria > Bacteroidota > Bacteroidia > Flavobacteriales_D > Crocinitomicaceae > UBA4466. The sequence goes on from JBLHON010000105.1 coordinate 7,553, forward strand.
TAATTAGAGAGTCCAACTGAGACATTTGCATCGCGTAATCGGATTCAACTGCATTCTCTTGAGGGATCGTGTTTTCCAACTCAAGAGGAATAAATCCTAGATCCCACAAGTAAACTTCAAGCAGTAATTCAGCATTTTGAAAACTCAATTGCGCTTGTGATAAGGATACAGATCTATTTTGAACCGTGATATATGCTTCAATTGTGTCTATGTATGGACGATCTCCATATAAAGCTGAATTCTTTATCCCTTCAAATCGAATTTGAGCATTTTGAACGGCTTCTTGATAAACCTTCACCTTTTGATAGGACTGACACCACTTCCAATAAGCAAATGAAGCGTCTCGTTTCAATTCGTTCAATACCATTTTTTGCTCCAATTTCGTACTTTGTCGAAATACTTTCGCCTTTTCAAATTCGGCACGACGCGCATTCATAATTAAACCTTGTCCCAGTTCTAAGCGAAGTCCCGCATACCACAATCCCGCATTAGGCGTTCGATTCTCTGGGTTCAAATAAACACCATCATTGATTTCATAACCTGCTTCTGCCGAAACACCAAACCACGTGGGGATTTTTATTCCCCCTTGGGCGTGACTGTAATATTGATTATTCTTAAAATATTTCTGATCCATCTCTCCAAACAATTTTGGATCAAGTTGACCTCGAGAACTCAAAACACTTGCCTCACCACTTTGTTGTATGATGTCAGCTCTAAATGCAGTAGGATGATGCAGCATTACTTGTTCAATGAAATCATCATACATCAAAACATTTAAAGTATCTTGTCCATACGACAAGGAAGAGATTAAAAGGATTATCAAATTGACTCTAACTCTCATTTTTTCTCAGGTTTTGATTCCTTTCCAGGTGCGTAAAAATTCGGAGGGAAGCCATTGATATTTCTCCATATCTCATAATATATCGGAACATCATCTAGTAATATCATCGCCTTTGATCCACCACCTACTCGAAGCGCATCTGGCCAAGCATGGTCGTTTTCATCCTGACGAACAAGGACTCTAAATTTCCCGTTCGTTCCGATGAATTTATCAATCGCATATATTTCACCACCATATGTTCCATAGCTCGCTCCTGGCCAACCTGAAAACACAATTGCAGGCCAACCGTCGAATTGAAGGCGAACATTCTCTCCTACGTTCATTAAAGGAAGATCAATAGGATTAACATAAATTTCGACGGCAAGTGAATGGATCTTTGGCATAAAGCTGAGAATCGGCTGACCCTCCTTTATAGTTTCGCCTATCCCTTGCACTAGAAGTTTGGTTATATACCCATCTTGGGGAGCGGTAATCACATAAAAGCCTTGTCTTGCCACATAATTTGAATACTCATTCTCCAGTTTATTAACGGAAGATTCAGTGTCAAACTTGTTCGATTCAGTGCTAAACTTTTCGGATAAAGTTTTGGCATAATCTGAGTCGAATTTTGCAACGATGTTGTTCAACTCAATTTTCAAATTGATCAATTCACTTTGATTATTTAGCCAATTGTTTTTTGCTGCCATTTCTTTAGAAATAGCCTGTTGCGCCTTCAACTTCCTCGTTTCCAAATCCACCAGTGATTTTAGTCCCTTTTGATACAGACTATCCAATCGCTGGTACTGGTATTGCGCGACGGAATTGTCCATTACCGCGACTCGAAAAGCAATACTGTCGTTTTGTGTTTTCAGCTTTACCTGTTCAATTTTGATTTTAATTTTATTGCGCTCAAGTCCTCTTCGATCATTTAAAGCAGTCAATTGTGCGTCCTGCGCGTTCATCTTTTGCCCATATGAATCAACCGACTTTTTCTTAAGTTCCAATTGATTTCCAGTTCTCAATAATAAATCATCATCAAAATACGCATCTTTAATTTCTGAAATTATTGCAATTGTATCCCCCTTCTCAACCAAATCTCCTTCTTTAACCTTCCACTCTTCAATTCGTCCAGATATAACGGAGTGAATTTCTTGAGGACGTTGATCAGGAGTTAATGTCGTTATTTCTCCATAACTTCTTACGTTCTGAGTCCAAGGGAGCAGCGCCACAATAAACAAGATCAAGACAGACCATTTTATCATTTTCAATAGTACTTTTCGTGTGACTTTCGACTCCACTTCTTTCAGGGCAGAGTAAGCATTCGCATCTATTTTGGAAGAAATGCTGTTGTTAGAAATATTAAGCATTGATTAGTATTTTTCGTTAATAATTTTACCGCTTTCCAAAATGATTTCATGATCAATTAAATGCGGAAGTTCAAGCTCTTGAGAACTGGAAAGCAGTACTGTCCAATTATGCTCACGATTCAACAAAAACGTTAATATGTCCTGTTTGTCTTCAGTTGAAAACACTGAAAAACTATTTTCTAAAAGGAGTAATCGAGGCTTGTCGGCAATTGCACGTGCCAATAGAATTTTTGCAACAGTGCTTTTTGAGAATTGCTTCCCTTGCGGATAAATCCTTGAATGATACCCATCTCCAAGCTGTTTGATTGTCTTAGAAAGATTTAAATTTTTAATTGCCCACTTAACATTTTCGAAGCTAGCATTCTCTCTTCCAAGAGTGATATTCTCAAGAAGAGTGCCTTCAAATAGTGTTTCATCACGCAAGTAGCCACCAATTTGACTCATCAAATGGTCGTATTCGTAATTGCGACTTGGAATTCCATCAATAGAAATCGAACCTTTACTGGGACTCAATAAACCACTGACTAAGTAAAGTAAAGTGGATTTCCCTGAATCATTTTTGCCTGTTATAAGAACGCGTTCTTTTGATTTGATTGCTAAAGAAAGATCATTGATAACAAGTCTTTCCTCCTGAGGATAGTGATAAGAAATATTATTCAGTTCAAGTTCGATTCCCTGATCTGTATCAGCCATGATAATTCCATTATTATTTTCAAGTTCTAAATCGGTGACTTGTCCCAATTTTTCCAATGAAGTCAATACATCATATATGGTTTCAAAACTTAATATGACCTTTTCAACAGAATTAACAATTAACAGGATTACTATTTCAGCTGCAACAAATTGCCCGATATTCATTTGCTGATCGATAACCAATAATCCACCAATGAGTAGTAAACCAACTGCTACTAGTACTTTAAATACTACCATTAAACTGTATTGCCAGCGCAATACCCTAAAATGATTCTCTCTTGCATTATTGTATTGACCAGCTTCTTCATTTGTTCTGTTCATTGGAAGATTCGTTTTACCTGCAAGTTTAAATGTCGTATTAGATCTCGCTAGTTCTTCTAGCCAATGAGCAAGGAGGTATTTATGTTTTGATTCTTCTAAACTTGTTTTAAGTCCCTTCCTTATTGTCATCCAGAAAATGATCACTATTATCAATACTAGCAGAAGACTGAATACGATAAAAAAGGGATGGTATAAGGAAAGTAGTATGAGCCCAAACAAGACTTGGATGCTTGCAGAAGAGAAGTCAATTAGAAGTTTTGTGATCCCTTTTTGAATGGATACCACATCAAAAAAGCGGTTCATTAATTCAGGCGCATATTGTTTAAAAAGTTGCTCCAATCGAATTTTTGGAATTCTATACGTGAATTCAAACGCGGCTCGCGTAAAGATTTTTTGCTGTAAATTTTCTGTGATTCGCAATTGATTAATTTGCAATATTCCGCTCATCGCAATAGCGGCAGCAACTAATATGATTAAAACAACCCAAGAGGTACTTACGGCGCCACCTTGAATTAGGTTAATAATAGCTTGTATTCCAATAGGTAATACAAGGTTTAACATTCCAATTATGATTGCGTAAATATATATGTTTCGTATCTCGAGTTTATCTGGTTTTAGCAGTAGCCAAAATCGTTTGACTGGACTCAGTTTTGTTGTTTCCATTAATTTTGAATTAGTATGTATTGACATGTATTCCGATGTTTAACCGGAAACGATTAATAAGTATGTCGAACTAATTCATGGGGGGGGAATCA
>JBLHON010000106.1:0-11338 GCA_047621865.1 Crocinitomicaceae bacterium
GGACGTATTACTCCAATCGAAAAATGGAATCAGGATAAACACTTAATTTTAAGTAATAAATTAACCGCATAAGCAATAATCGAAATTTAAAAGAATACTCTTGTTTTATAGGGGTCAAAACAGGGCGTTACCAATTGGTGGTAAGTGAGAAAGCATGGAAGCGGTTGAAAATGAAAGTAAAAGCGCTAACACGAAAAACAACTCCCATGTCATTCGATGAGCGAATAGCCAAGATCAACAAGCCGATGCGACAGCATCAAGATAGGATGGATCAACTATTTTCGAGGAACAAGTATTCAAGGCAAACTCAAAGATATGGATGGGTGGTTGCGGAATCGAATGCGCTATTGCATTTGGACTGACTGGAAAAAGCCCGAACGAAAGAGGAAAAACCTCATACGATTAGGGATCGACCAAGAACATGCCTATGCGTGGAGTCGAACAAGAAAAGGGGGATGGGCGGTCGCTCAATCTCCAATTCTGATCACGACCATAACTCTCAAAAGGCTCAAACAACGCGGTTACATTGCTATGCTGGATATTTACACAAAGTTAAACCCATCAATTTACGAACCGCCTTATACGAGACCCGTACGTACTTTTTCAAGGAAAAAGTCGTGGTGTGAGAGGCGCACTCCGTCAGGCTAACTCGCGGAGCCGTCTACTCGATTATATGTCGTTTTTCATTCATTCAAGTTGTTTGAAACAAAGTACATTTCCATTTCTCCCTTGCCTTTCGCTTCAATCTTACCGCGACTTTCAAACTTAAATTGGTTGTCATCTTTCAATGACTCATAGGTAGACTGACTGACGTTTACTTGTCCGACCGCACCGCTACTTTCCATTCGGCTAGCCGTGTTAACCGTATCGCCCCATATGTCGTAGGCGAATTTCTTGATACCTACAATTCCTGCAACTATTGGTCCAGTGTGAATTCCTACACGCATTTCAAATGCAGGCTTATTTAGTGCATCATTTTCAGCTTTACGTTTGACAATAAATGCTTGCATTTCAATTGCAGAAAGGACGGTGTTTTTTACGAACTTATCGTTAGGAACTGGTAAGCCACCTGCGGCCATATAAGCATCACCAATAGTCTTGATTTTCTCCACCTGATACTTCTCCATAATTAAATCAAAGGCTTTGAAGCAGACGTTAATCTCAGCTACCAATTCTTGTGCACTTAATTTCTCACTTGCTGCTGTAAAACCCTTAAAGTCTGTAAAGAGAATAGATACATTTTTAAAATCTCTTGCATCAGCGTGACCCTTTACTTTCAATTCTGCTGCTATATCGGCGGGGAGAATATTGAGTAGTAGGTATTCTGATTGATCCTTTTCTACCTGCAAGGTTGCTCTAGACTTTCTAATATACCTCACGCGAGCTAAAAGACTTAAAGCCATAACGAGTGCTACGAGTCCGGCTCCAATCAACCAATTTTGAGTTCTATTCTTTTTCCGTACGGCCTCATTGTGTGCCTCCTGAACAATGCGGTCTGCATCAACTTGGTTAACACTGTCTCTCAGCATTTGCTCGGAAAATTTCATTTGTTGAAGCTGTTTAACAATTTCTTCATTATTCAGGTTCTCATCCATTGCTTGGACCTGTTCTAAATATTCCAAGGCTCTAGTATCATTACCCAACTCTTTATGGCTTTTATACAACCAATCACACGCTGTTTTTTGATTAGTAAGCGATCCAATTTCTAAGGAAAGATTTAGACCTTTTTCGAACAGATCAATGGCTTGGGAGTAGTCTTTTTGTTTATACTTTACCACCCCACAGTTTATAAGAATTAAGGTTAGGCCTCCCTTATCTCTGGTTTCTTCTGACACCTTGAGGCCGCGAGCGAAATAGTCCAGTGCTTTTTGGAATTCTCCTTGAGCGGAGTAAACGGCACCTATATTACTAAGGGTGGATACAGAACCATTTCCCTCCAATTCTTTTTCTGTTTTTAGAGCCATGAGATAAGCATCTAAAGCTTTAGTATATTTTTTTTGATCATGGTAGATAGTGCCTATATTTACAAGATTTAGTGCAATGCGATGATCATCAGAAAGTGTTTCGCTAATTTTTAAGGAGCGATTATACATTTCTAATGCCATGGTAAAATCACCTAGATCTGAGTAGACATTTCCGATATTTAACAACGATGCAGAAATTGCTGACAAATCACCTGTTTGCTCTGCAATCTTTAAGCTTTGTCTCCATAGTTCCAATGCGCTCTTATTGTCGCCCTTGACATAATACGCAACACCTTGTACGTTATAGGCTGATCGAGCAACTTCAAGGGATGATGTTTTTTCAGAAAACAGGATTAGTTTATCCGCTAAAGCAATGGCAGAGTCAGGCATGGAGTAAACGAATCCGTCCCAAATATAGTCCAAGTATGCTTTTGATCTTACCGAATCTGGTTTCGATGTATCTTCCCATATTGAATACAAAGAATCGAGGCTCTTTTGTGCAGATACCTGTGTGGTTGTTATTAAAATTAAGATTAGAAGTGTGTTTCTATAGTTCATTAAAAGCGTAGGTTATGGCATACAACGATTGCGCTAGAATGACGTGCGCCATTTACCCAAGATTAATTTTTGACTTAAAGATAGTCATTTTCGAATGTATTAGTTGTGCGAAGCATGAACTGAGCATGCATTTTTAGCCAGTGTTCTATGTGTACTCATACTGATTCATTCAGTTGCTATTTTGCATGGAGGAGATATTAGGTCGGCAAATAAACTGAGTTGTTTATTTTTACTTTACATAGTGCTTATCAGAGATAACATGTCCAAATTATTTGCGCTCCCATTTATTGTAGATTTCATTTTCATGTTATAGCAGATGTTAGGTTATTACTATTGTATTTTCACTACTTTGCATCGAATAAAGTTCACTGATCTCATTACTTACGTAAATCAATTATTTCATGCGACATAAACCTAACGTATTTGATAAAACTTTAGAAAAAACCGAGGCTCCTCATCAAAGAACAAAAGAGCTGGTTAATCTTGCTTACAAAATTAATGTCAAAGAACTAGACGAAGGGACTTCCATAATTACGAAAAACCTTATCCGTGATGGTATAGGTGTACTTCTTGCGGGAATCGATCATCCAACAGTAAAAATTATTACTTCATATTTAGAAGAAAGTCAACCTGAGAATGGAGTTAAGATAATAGGGCACAAACTAAAATGTAACCTCCCCGACACAGCTTTTGTTTATGGATGTGCTATCCATTCAATGGACTACGAACCTATGTTCCTTCCACCAACCCACGCTGTCTCACCTGTGTTGGCTCCATTATTAGCTATAGCTCAAAAGGAAGATCTTGACGGAAACACCTTCTTAAAAGCATTTATAGCTGGGATTCAATTCGAGGCAGGATTGCGTATTGCCACAAAAATATCTGATACTGAAGCTGCTGACAATAAGAGTCATTTTCCCTTCGAAAAAAAAGGATTCCATCCTCCAGGTACAGTTGGTACTTTAGGAAGTGCATTGGCATCGTCTATTGCCTTAGGTTTAACAGAAGAACAATGTACAATGGCAATTGGATATGCTGCTAGTCGATCTTCTGGAATATCTGGAAATATTGGAACCATGACCAAAGCCACACATTGCGGAAATGCGGCAAGATCAGGACTCGAGGCCGCACTTCTAACAGCTCACGGGTTGACATCATCAAAATGTATTATTGAAACAGGTAGTGGTTGGGCAGAGGTTTTTGGTGGGCCAAGTTTCAACTACCATTCTTTATTATCCGGAATGGAACAATTGTCATGCTTTCAGAACCCAGGATTTGCATTTAAAAAATGGCCTTCTCATACAGCTATGCAGATCGCTATCAGCGGAGCACTGAAATTAAACAAGGGCAATCATTCTAATGGAGAAATAAAGGTGTCAGTTCCTGTATTTAATTATTGCAACAGACCGAATCCTGTGGATTCCAATGATGCAAGATTCAGTTTTCAATACAACATTGCTATTGCACTTGTAGATGGAAATTTGAATTCAGAAAGCTTTACTGAAGAAAAGCTCCATTCCCCGATAATTCGAGATTATTTGAGTAGGATTAAATTGAATTTATGTCCAGAGATACCAAGAGATTTTGGTCAAATGCACATTGTAATAGAGACAGAGTCTGGAGAAAAAGTAATTTCTGACAACTGGCCAGGACATTGGAAAACCCCAATGACTGACAAGGAAATGAGTTTAAAATTTGAATCGTGCTGCACTAGATTTTGGAGCAAAGATGAAACTCTTATTCATGAAAATTTTATTTTGAATATTACGGAAACGGATTATTTAAGTTCGATCATAAAAGAATTAACCAAGCTTTCTTAGACCTGCATCGATTAACTTTTCTTCGATAATCTCTCTGTTCGGCCCATCACGCTCAACTTCAAATGTCATGTCGTTAAATGAAAAAATTGGAAATGAACCCTTTACAGTAGATTCCTGATCGAAATTGAATTCAACAAATAATTCGACCTTTCGAAAAATCCCAAATTCAATAGCCTCATTTCTGCTAGTAATCGAACCATTCTCATCTCCGCTAATATTCGCACTAGTGCAAATCAGGCGAGGTAAGAGAACATCAGTAGACTTTTCTTGTAATATTGATTCTAAGCGGCTACAAAATGAACGAATTGGCTCACTTAGTATCAGTCCCTGATGCGTTCGATCCATTACAAGACCATCTTGCACAGTTTCTTTCCAGGGGAGTCTTAGAAATGAATTTTCCAACACCCCAGACTCACCTAATAAAGTCAATGAATGTTTTGTCGTTGCATCTAGTGTTGATTCTCTGATAAATTGACTTATTTGAGAAACCATTGAACCATAGCATTTACCTCGTTTTCTTAGCTTGATCTCATCCAGAGAATTGATACCTGAATCAGACGCCAATGATACTAATGCATAAACATTATTCAAATGAACTAAAATAGCCTTCTGTGCTAGCTTTTCAAAAATAATGGAAACATTACTATCATCTGAGAAATTATAAAACTCCATGCTTCTTTTCAAATCTTTGGGGTTGTAAATAAAGGAAAATTAGTTTCATATTATTATTATTATTATTATTATTATTATTTTGTTTGGCTATGAGGCTAGTTCGAACATATTTTAATTCTGAGTAACGTTTTTCTAATGTTTTAAAAATCAAGTAATTACTAGTTGTTGATTTTTAACCTAAAACTATTCTTTTTTTGAACAAAACGTTATATGCTCCTAAAAAATGGTAAAAGTTAAGTTTAAGCATGTTCTTCAACCCAATTTGGATTTTCCTGAACGTATTTAAACCCTTTCTTTAAGGAAGGAATTCCATAACTATTTTCGATCTTGCTTATGGATGGTTCCTTTGAAAAAATAATTTTTAAAAACCCTTTGAATGCCTTCATCTTATTCGAAAAATTAGGTTTCAAATCAGGAGCGTTCAACAGATAACGTCTTGCGATTGTTTCAAAATCTTCAGGCTCTTTTCCAGTGAGGTCTTTCACTACGCTAGTTACTGCCATTGATCCATGAGCAAAGGAATTTTGCTCAAGCTCGTCCATGTAGTAAGGGACATTTATCAGCATGAATTCTCTCATTTCCTTAGGGACATCAGCTGAGTTTAGGGATTTGAGAAAACGCGATTTCGTTGCTTCGGCTACTTTGACCTCTTTTCCTAGAATTTCCCCCATTATGTCAGCAGCGTCCACATAAGAAATGAGTTTTGGTCCAGTTGGGCGATATGTTTTGCCGTGATGCGGAGAAGGGTTTTTTAGAATGTTCGCAATTACCCTTCCTTGATCTTGCTCTGATGGTGGAGCGTTTAATCCGACCTTTCCAGTTGATGCACCTTTTATTGGTGTCGGTAGCATTCCAAAATGAGCAATTACTGGAGCAGCTAAAAAATAAGTGTAAGCAAATAGGCCTGGGTTCACGATAGTGTATTGAACATCTTTATGCATCTTAATAACTTGATCACCTAGCCAATGTTCTCTTGAGTGTGATGAAAGATGATTTTCAGATGAAAGCCATTGGGTAAGATAGACAACGTGCTCTATTTTTGCTTCTTCCGCTGCATGTACGAAAGCAACAACTTTAGAAAGGTGGTAATTGGTTCCTGGAGCACAGAAAAAGGCGTTTTGAACACCGTTTAGAGCATTTCTTACATCAGTAATATCGTTTAAATCTCCGATGAATAATTCAGCCCCTAATTTTTTCAATTCCTTTGATCCTGAACTCTCTGAACTACGAACAAAAGCTCTGACTCGAAAACCGAGTTTCAATAATTCAACTACTGTGGGGAAACCAACATTACCATTTGCGCTTGTTACCAATATTTTCTTTTCCATGATTTATTATTTCGTTTAAGCCTCAGTAGACGATCTACCAAAAGACTTAAAACAAAATTCTAAAACTGACGGCTTATATTTTTGGAGATTTGGACTTATGATTTGGAATTTTGGGCCAATCGATACTCTGATGGCGTTAAATTGAATTTCGCTTTGAAAGAGTTACTAAAATGTGCAATATCATTGAACGCACAATCAAATGAAATATCAGAAATGGATTGGTCCGAAATTATTAAAAGCTTTGCTGCCCTATCAAGCCGTTTATTTTTGATGTAACTCGCAGGAGATGACTGATAAACCTCTTTAAATTTTCGTTTAAATGAGGTGAGACTGCGATGTGTTAGGCTTGCCAAATCTTCAACAGATAGAGCAGAAAATAAATGTGCCTCAATCACTTCTTTAAAATCTACAGTTGATGAGTTAAATAAATTATTCAAGATCTCATTCACTCCTTTTGAATCAAGTTTTGAAAGAATCATGATAATTTCTTTGAGCTTTAATTCCAATATGTCTTCATCGGCGAGAGAAGGGTTATCAAACAACAGAGAAACGGATTGGATATAATGACTGATTATTGCATTACCATCGATATGCATAACACTTGTTTTAACCTCTTCGTCTTCCTTGAATAAAAATTTGGGAGGATCATCTTTAAACAGTTTTTTGAGAACATCCGGAAAGAAATGAATCGCGACTAATTTGGTAGGGCCTTGACTTTGATCAACAATTGGTTCAAAAATAAAGTTGCCGCACTTCATCAATATCCCTTCGTTTTTTCTTGCTTCAACTAAAGCTGTTCCAGAGTATTGATTATGTCCACCTTCTAAAATGTGTAGATAACAAGCCTCATTACTCAGGTCATTCTGTCTTTTGAAAGGAGAGGTGAATTGGGCTCTCTCGAACAATTTTTTACCGTATAAATTAAGTATGTTACGGTTAGCGACCATTAATAACAGGTTTGAAGTACAATTGCATATAACGGATAGGGTTAAAAATCGGCGCTTCCCGAAAACGTTTTCTTAAAAATAAGAATAGATTCCTTACCGATCGAAAAATTCTCGAAGTAAAAGCATCGCTTACTTTTTAGGACGTGTTAGGCGCAGTTATAGTTAATAAACCATTTCAATTTTTCTCGCAAAACATTAACATATTTAACCTTGGTATTAAGTGCTTACAGTTTTTTCCTTTCTTGAAAAGAAAATGTAAAATCAATAGCGTCCTAAACGTTTAAAAAATAAGAGGGAATGTTTCGTATATCAAATTAACTTTGAGTTGCACAACAAAAAAAACCTCTTATGTCAAATATAACGTAGTTTTCTCAAATTATATCAAAATTGGACCGCTGAAAGTTCAAGAAACTGGTCGATCAAAAGCAAACCGATAAACATTATAAGGGCTTTACAAGCTGGACGCATCTATTATCCATGCTTTTTTGTCAATTTGCAAAGAGTCAATCGGTTCGTGATATTAGTAATGGACTGCGATCGGCTACTGGAAACTTAAATCATCTAGGTATTGATCGTGCTCCGTCTAAATCAACTATAAGTTATCAAAACAAAAATCGTAACTGGGAGATTTTCCCAGACTACTATTATCAACTGCTCCAAAGTTTAGGACAGCACCCTACTTTTAAGCAAACAAAGTTCCGCATCAAATCAAAAATCTTTCTATTGGATGCTACAACGATTAGTTTGTGCCTAAGCCTATTTGATTGGGCTAGATACAAGACAGCCAAAGGAGCAGTGAAAACGCACACGCTGCTTGATTTTGATGGGAACTTACCTGCTTATGTGAATATTACAGATGGTAAAACAGCCGACAATAAAGGAGCGTATGACGTGCCATTACTTAAAGGAAGTGTGATTGTTGCCGATAGATTTTACAATGATTTTCCTCTCATAAATATTTGGGACAGCAAGGGCGTCTTTTTCGTGATTCGACACAAAGAGAACCTCCAATTTGTTTCTATTAAGGAAAATGAACTGCCCGACGACATGCATCAGCACATTCTGAAAGATGAAATTATCCAGTTAAAAAGCAAAGTGTCAAAAGAAAAATACCCCAAATCGTTGAGGAGAGTTTCGATTTGGGACGATGAAAACAAGCAGGTGATCGAACTTATTACAAATCAGTTCAATTGGTCTCCCAACACCATAGGTGAGCTCTATAAAAGCAGATGGCAAGTAGAGATTTTCTTTCGAGACATAAAACAACTTCTTCACATCAAGTCCTTTATCGGTACGAGCCAAAACGCCGAGATGATCCAAATTTGGACAGCGTTGATCACAATCCTAATTTTAAAAGCACTCAAAGCCCAATCAAAATATCCCTGGTACTTATCCAATTTGGTGGCTTTTGTGAGGCTAAATGTTTTTACAAAAATTGAACTGAAACTTTGGCTAGATTATCCATTCGAGCAACAGGCTAAACCACCACCAAAGACAATACAGGGGGGGCTATTTTGAAAATGAGTCTATTTTGGCTCTGAAAGTCAATAAAACCGTTGTTCAAATTTCATTTTTGAATTATTTAGGACGCTATTGATGTAAAATCATTTAAATTTGCTGTGGTTCTTTGATAAGATCTCATAATTCCATTTTCCTAATAGCACAGTCCGACGCGGAAAGATAATTTCCACGTTCAGAAAGGCATATTTTTCCAAGAAATCGTTATTCCGACGTGTGGGACCCTAGGAGGTGGGTTTTAAAAAACGTCCGATGTTGAGGATTACGTTCTGATTAAAACCGACATAGTAGACCGTTTTGGCTGGAACGCCAAGGTTGTCAGGCCATGTTCCTACATTGGGGTCTTCGTCTAGACTGAAACCGTAGGCCATGCCAAATTCTTGAGCGGCATTTTCACCGAAAATGAATTTTTGCTTATTTTTGCTATCCGTGAATTTACCGTAGTGGAAGAACTTGGCGTATGCGTCGTACACACTCGCTTTTCCGTTATAGCTGTTCGCGTGATTGGTAAACCAGTTTGAATGATTTATCCACGCGGCTGATGTGTAATTATTGGCAATTGTTGTTCCAGACTTCACCACTCCATCCAGTGCCACTCCACGCGAAATTGCTGCAAAAATGGCCGCTTCGATTTGACCGAATGTTTTGTACTCCATATCCGTTTCGCCTGGGTTTTGCTCACGCACTGCCTGAATAAACCCCTGAGTTCCTGTGAAGTCAGAAGACGGGATAATAATCTGCATACCGTTAGGACCGATCAATGTATACTCCATACCATTGGATGTACCTGCATAGTTGCCTACGTTAGCCGCATTGAGGAAAAAGTTGAGTTGGTTACCACTTGTAAAAAAGTCACTAATCGTATCTTCCCAATACTTTGCCAAGTCAGTATCTGTGGAATAAATCGCCAACCAGTCTTTGGGCGAAACCAATGCAGAAAATTGGTTTTCTACCAGAATCGGATAATCAGTGCCGGTCTTACTTGAATAGAGCAATTTGCTAAATCCCATTTGTCCGAGTGGATCGCCGGCACAAAATTTAGTGAAGGCATCCCCGATTTCTTGTCTACTCACTGCCGGGACAGCACCATAGGTCAGTGGATCATCTAGCACTGTAAAGGATAGGTTGAGTCCGAATGAATCTACAGCGGAGACGTCGTATTGCGCGATCGGACCGAATTCAAATATATCGTACGGGCCAGGAGGAGAAGGATTAGGAGAATTTTTGAAAGGATAGGCCGTGTAGCCTGTTGTGGGTGAATACGCAGCGGGAAGGTTTTTTTTATCGGTAATTAAAAAAACCAAACGGTTGTTACCGGCGCTCTCCACATTGGGAACAGACAAAGTACCAATCGTATCCACATTGATAAAAGGGGCTGTGCTCGCAGTGGCTTGCACCTTGAATTTCCCGTCTGATTGAAGGTATAAAAACTGTGTGGCTATGCCCGCTAACTGCTGTTCAATGAAACCAGCAACCCAAACCGTATACTTTTTGACATCCAACTCCGTATTATTCTGAAGTGTAATTGTGTTAATCACCGTTGGATTCGTCAGGGTGATGGAATAACTGTTACTAGTCACAATAGGCATGTTTACCGTAATAGTTGTAACCAAAGGATATATTGTGCCAGCGGCCATCGTTGGTACCGTCAATGTTATTTGTGTTCCCAACTCGTCCATTTTGAAGTTCGCTGCGGGAATGACGATATCGCCAATTGTCACAGAAACAGCATCAGTAAATGCCTGGCCTTTGACACTTAACTTGTTGCCTACCAGTGCCGGATTTGAAGATACACTGGTGATTTTTGTCGGATTCAAGAAGGTAAAAGGAAATATATTACCCTGTACTTGATTGGGGACGACTACCTGAACTGTTGTTACCAATGGGTACTCTATGCCGGATGGCAGTGGGGGAAGGGTCATGGTGATTTTTGTGCCAGCGGGATTTACAGTGAATAAACCCGATGGGGTGCCGTGTGTACCGAAAAGGACATTTACTGTTCCAATGAAATTCGATCCCGAAATGACAATTGTTGAGTTAATATTCGCAGGATTCTTTTCAATGGAAGTGATATTTGGAGCAGCCATAGGATAATAAATTAGGTTAAAAAAAAGTATTTTGTCATAACGATTGCTGGATGAATCGTTACGCGAAATCCATAAAGTAAATATATCCATTTATTTGATAGAAAGAAGGAAATGGATTGCAGTATTTGCGTGGATTTATCTTTACCGGGTTGGCAATGTGTTCCTTTTTCATAGTGATTTATCGGATAAGCATTATAGCTAGATCTGGCTTCATTCTGACTAATGTTTTTTCAAATATTTAATTGTCAATGCTTTACGATTTAATAAATCTATTAAAAATCAACTTCTTTAATGTTAGCCGTGGAAGTCAGTTTCTCTCGGGAGACAGGGGGAATTGCGGGTCACATCAAAAACTATGGGGAGTTAATTATCTTAGCAGACAAAAAGTATAGGTTTGGAAGACGAGTTATTAGCATCAATTTTGCCAGATTTCATTTTAGATTA
>JBLHON010000107.1:0-11332 GCA_047621865.1 Crocinitomicaceae bacterium
CCTTCGCTGAAGCTTTCTCCGGCGGCCGAAGCCTCTGGCGAGCTTCTTCGCAGAAGCTTCGGCGAAAGCGAAAGAACTCGGCAAAGGCGCTGAACACCACTCAACACTTAACCTTGTGCCCTTTGTGCCATTGTGGTAGCCTTTTTTTTAGAATAATCCAATTGTCGTTCTCGATACAGCGGAAAAATCGCCACTCGAATTGACAATTCGTAATTCTTCCAGTTAGCCATTCGAACAATCCAACAATCCAACGATCCTCTCTCCAATAGTTATATTAATTTTAACGAATTCAATGGAAACAGGAAAACGCATATTATTTTTATCAGATATAAACTCTGTTCACACTGAACGATGGGTTAAAAATCTTATCCAACGTGGCTATTCCATTGATTTATTTTCGCTTAGCCAAAAACACACGGATTGGTCAGATGAATGCGAGAACTTTTCTTACGAATGCTATGGGATCGAGCAAGCCACGGTCGTATCATCTAAACGCTATGCTAAGTTCAGCTATTTTAAGGCTCGAAAGAATGCGAAAAAATTCTTTGATAAAGTCCAGCCTGATCTCGTTCATGCACATTACGCTACCTCCTATGGGATGTTAGCCAAATATATTGGGTTCAAGAAGACAGTTTTATCCTTATGGGGAACTGATGTCTATGACTTCCCCAAGAAGAGTCTTTTGCATGCAATGCTCTTTAAAAGAGTAGTTAAGTTTCCAAAAATTGTCTGCTCGACTTCCAATGACATGGCAGTTGAGGCAAAAAAATGGGTAGATCGCAACTATGTGATTACTCCATTTGGTGTTGACACAAATAAGTTTGTACCAAAACAAGCAGTAGAAGTGACTGAAATGCTTACAATTGGCACAGTCAAGACATTGGAGGACATTTATGGTATAGATCGTCTGATTGATCTTTACGCGCAATTTAGAGCAGTATATGAAGGCCCTAGTTGTTTGAAAATTTATGGTCAAGGGAGCAAAGAATCAGAATTGAAGGATCAAGTGCGCACATTGGGATTGGAAAACGAAGTCACATTTGGTGGTTATATAAATCAAGAGAATTTGGCAGGAGCCTTTCAATCGCTCGATATATTTGTTGCTTTATCTAGACAAGAAAGCTTTGGAGTGGCAGTCTTAGAAGCTCAATCGTGTGGTATTCCTGTTCTAGTAAGTGATGTTGGTGGACTTCCAGAGGTAGTGGCACCCGAAGCTGGGAGAGTGGTTTCTGAAGATCATCCGGAAAGTTGGACAGAAGAGTTAGTAGGTTTGGCTGCAAAGATCAAGACGGGAACGTTAGAAAAAGCATCACGGGATTTCGTGGTAGAGAACTTTTCACAGGAAGTTTGCGTAGACAAAATTATTCAAGTTTATCAAGATGTTCAAGGAATTATCGCTTAAGGAAAAAGGACTGTTCTCATCTGCATTTTTAATGATGCTGATGCTAATCGTTCGCGACCAATTAATTCCGCCATTTATTCTCTTGTTTTTTATCTCGTCCATCCCTTTTTGGAAAGGAAAACGCAGCTGGAACGAGAAGAAATACCTCCTGCCATTGATGGGGCTGTTTATCATATATGCCATGTCACTGCTATTCGTAAGGAATCTAGATCAAGGCATCCTGTCGATCTCCACAAAATTTTCATTCTTCATTTTCCCATTGATTGGTATCTTAATGACACGGGGATCTAGCGTCGCGCTCAATGGTTTGAAATGGGGGCTGATCACTGGTAGTTTATTCTCAATGCTTTTCTCCTTTTTTCGAGCAATGATCATTGAAAAAGGAATCTCAGGAAATGCATTTCTTTCAGATGTTTATGGATTAAATATGCATCCATCTTACTTAGCCTTGATTTTCCTAGTTGCTTGTGCCTTCCTCTGGAGCGATAAATCAGAGGAACGTTGGATGAAAATCGCGAAATGGATATTTCTGGTTGTCACCGTAATTTCGCTTTTCTATTTGCGATCATTAGGTGCATTCGTTTGTGTGGCAGCAATATTTGGTGGAATACCAATTTGGAAAGTAATTCAAACAAAGAACTGGAAATGGTTGTTGACGTTGCCAATCTATGTACTAATTTTCATCGTAGGGCTTAAGTCGTCTGCTCGAATTTCAAATGACGTGAGTGCGAGTTTTGATAGAGTTGGAGAATGGTCAGAATCTCCAAGTGCTTTCATAGATAATCATGTGAATGATATTGAATCCAATACAGTAAGATTAGTTGTTTGGACCATGGCAGTTGAAATGATTGTCGATAATCCCTTTGGTGTTGGGCTTGGAAATGAGAACAATCTTTTGGTTCAGAAATACTACGATTGCAAATATACTGGTTACGCTGAACGGCGTTTGAATCCTCATAATCAGTTCTTACAATCTGGAATTTCCATTGGATGGATAGGTGTGATCGCCGTTCTCTTTCTTTTTCTAACCATGCTCATAAATACGTTCAAAGTTAGGAGTCTTCCTCTATTCATTGCTGTCCTCTGCTTATTCGTTTCTTGTTTGTTCGAATCAATGCTCGAGAGACAAGTAGGAGTAATCTTTTTAAGTATAATCGTGTTGATGCTCAATTTCGCGAGTACTGATAAAGAAAAATCCACGAGCAAATGAAACTGACTGTTGTCGTTCCGTGTAGAAATGATAAACGATTAATATATCTTTGTAATACTTTACAATAAGAATTGAGATAATATATGTTTGGAAGCAAAAAAAGAATTTTAGTCTTAGCCCCGCATACTGATGACGGTGAATTCGGTTGTGGAGGAACTATTGCAAAATTAGTGGATGAAGGTCATGATGTATATTATGCTGCTTTTTCGGCTTGTCAACAATCTGTTTTACCCCAATTTCCTGCCGACATATTAATTACCGAAGTAAAAGCAGCAACAAAGGTACTAGGGATTAAGCCAGAAAACCTCATTCTTTTTGACTATGATGTGAGAACCTTTAGTTATCATCGACAAGAAATACTTGACGATTTAATTAAGCTGAGAATAGATATCGATCCTGATATTATTTTTATGCCAGAGAAAGATGATGTTCATCAGGATCACAGAACAATTGCGGAGGAAGGATTGAGAGCTTTTAAATACGCATCGATTCTTTCGTATGAATTAGTTTGGAACAATATCACATTCACGACGAGTTCATTCGTTCACCTCTCAGAAAAACATCTAAAAGCTAAGGTTGTCGCGCTTAAGGAGTATCAATCGCAGGCGCATCGGCCATATTCTTCAGAATCATTTATAAGATCGTTAGCACAAGTAAGAGGAGTTCAAATTGGAGCTGATTATGCCGAATCATTTGATGTAATTAGATGGATAATTCGATAAAATGATAACATTAAAACAAATTTGTGATGTACTGAACATTCCAACACATGGGGATCCATCGATGGAAATTCGGTATGCAATGACTATTGATGATGTCAACTTTGACAAGTATTCTATTGGGTGGTGTTCAGATGCAAATATTGAGAAATTAGGTCAACTTAAAAACGGGAATGTTTTAGTAAGCAAGGATGCAAAGGTTACTATCGATTTCGACACTCAAGATATAAACTTAATCAAAGTGGATAACCCAAGGGGGGCATTTGCAGCAGTCTTAAGGGATCTATTTGTTCAGAAGGTTGTCTTTGGAAAGGTTGAACACAGCACGTATATTCACGAATCAGTTGCTATCGATCTTAATAGGGTTAATCTTGGTTGCAACGTTGTGATTGAAGAAAATTGCATTATCGGAAACCGAGTGAGCATAGGGCATAATAGTGTAATTAAGAGTCATACAATTATTGCAGATGACGTGACTATTGGTTCAAATTGTTCGATTGGTGGAGTTGGTTTTGGCTATGAGCAAAGTCAAAGTGGGGCCTACGAGTTAATGCCGCATATTGGAAATGTGAAATTAGAGGCTTCTGTGGAAATTGGAAATAATGTTTGTATCGATAGAGCCGTGATGGGGAGTACACATCTCGAACAAAACGTAAAAGTTGATAATCTGGTCCATATTGCTCACGGGGTACACATTGGAAAAAATAGCTTAATTATTGCAAATTCGATGCTTGCAGGAAGCGTTCAGATTGGTGAAAATGTATGGGTAGCCCCGTCATCCTCAATAAAACAAAAAACAATTATTGGCGATAATGCACTGATTGGGATGGGAACGGTTGTCTTACGAAATGTAAATAAATTTGAAGTTGTAGTAGGTGTTCCAGCCAAAGCTATTCAAAAAAAATGAAGTTATCCGTTGTCATACCTTGTAGAAATGAGGTGGATTCTATCGAGGAATGTATTGAAGCTATCTTTGCATCACAATTACCAGAGGATCTCCAAGTTTCAGTTTTCATCGTTGATGGAATGAGTAACGATGGTACACTTGAAATTATTTCCTTGCTAAAGGACAAGCACTCTTCTTTGCACTTAATTGAGAACAAAAAGCAGCTCACGCCATTTGCGTTTAATCTTGGAATACGAGCAGATGAAACCGCCGATTATGTTCAAATAATTGGCGCTAGACAAATAGTGAGTCCAGATTATCTTTTGATAGCACTTAAGTCTCTTCTAGACAATGAAACTATTTGGTGCATTGGTGGAAGGGTCAATAATGTATTTTTAAATGATACAGGGCGTTATATCGCTATGGCATTGTCAACCTCCTTTGGAATGGGTTTGGGGAATTTCAGAGCATTGGAAGAATCAAGATTTGTCGATACCGTAGGAACCCCCATGTATCCTTATCAGGTATTTAAGGAAGTTGGTTTCTTCGATGAAGAGCTGATTCGCAACCAGGATGATGAATTTAATTATCGCATTACAAAGCGGAAAAAGAAGATCTATTACGACCACGAAATTTCACTCAAATATTACGTTCGAGGAAATTTCATGGGGCTTTGGAGACAATTTTTCCAATATGGATACTGGAAAGTATACGTAAACAAGAAGCATAAGGCAGTAACTACGTCACGTCAGTTGATTCCACCATTATTTGTGCTGTACTTGCTTGCAGTGCCGTTTACCTGCTTCTTTGGGCCTTTGATAGCACTTGCCTCATTGGTACCACTCGTTCTGTATTCGCTCATGTTGCTCTACTTTAGTTTTAAAGCTGCAGGATCGATTAAAGAATTCATTCAGATTGAGCTCACTTACCTCATTGTTCATTTCAGTTATGGACTAGGGTACATCAAAGGAATTTTCGAATTTCTCATTTTGGGCAAAAAGCCTTCAGAGAAACAAAAGCGATTATCGCGTTAATATCATTAAATTCGTAGCACTTACAGACGTACAGATATGATTCCTTTTTCTCCCCCCAGAATTGACGATTTAGTGATTGCGGAAGTGGTTGCTGCACTTAAATCTGGATGGATCACAACAGGTCCTAGAACGAAACAGTTTGAGAAAAATATTACTGAATATTGTGGTTGTGATACTACTGTAGCCGTGAGTTCTTGGACAATGGGAATGCAAGTTTTGCTGCATTGGTGGGGAATAGGGGAAGGTGATGAGGTGATCATTCCTGCATATACCTATTGCGCGAGTGCTAATGTCATTATTCACGCTGGTGCAACGCCTGTGATGGTTGATTTGAATGAAGCTGATTTCAATTTGAATACAGATAAAGTACGCGAGGCAATTACCCCACGTACAAAAGCAATCATGGCGGTAGATATCTCAGGATTTCCAGCAGATTATGATTTGCTCATGAGTCTGGTGAACGAAAACTCGATCAAAGAACAATTCAATCCAGACAACTCACTGCAAGAAAAACTGGGGCGAATAATCGTTATAAGTGATTCTGCACACAGTTTTGGAGCTCTAATGAATGGTACTAGATCTGGATCATTGGCAGATGTATCATCCTTTTCATTTCACGCAGTAAAGAACTTGACGACTGCAGAAGGTGGAGCGCTCTGTTTTAAGCTTCCAGAGCAATTCGATTCTGAACAAATTTACAAGGAGTTCTGTGTGAAGATTTTGCATGGACAGAACAAAGATGCACTCGCTAAAACACAAAAAGGCAATTGGAAATACGATGTTGAAGAACCCGGGTTCAAGTGCAACATGACGGATCTTCAGGCAGCCATTGGATTGATTGAATTAGGGCGTTATCAGGAGAATTTGGATCGACGAAAAACGATCTTCCATAGCTATGCTGAGGCTTTCTCTAAGCATGATTGGGCACTAGAACCAGTATTTGAAACGGCAACAAAAACCTCGAGTTATCATCTTTATTTACTTCGAATAAAGGGTGCTACTGAGGAACAGCGCGATGCAATAATTACAGAAATAGCCGAGCACGATGTCTCTGTAAATGTGCACTTTCAGCCATTGCCACTTTTGACTGCGTACAAAAAACGAGGTTATAAAATGGATGATTATCCTGAGGCTTATGCAAAATATGCCAATGAGATTAGTCTGCCCGTGTACTTTGATTTAACAGACGCTCAAGTACAGCAGGTAATCACTGCTGTAGAGAAATCAGTTGAAAAAGTTCTAGCTTGAAGCGCCTTTTTGATATCGTTGTATCGAGTATAATTTCACTCATTTTTCTTCCTTTTGGAATTCTAATTTCCTTGATTGTCTTGTTCGGAAGTCGAGGCGGGATATTTTATGTGCAACAGCGAATTGGAAAAAATGGCAAAGCATTTAGCCTATTCAAGTTTCGTACAATGCGAAAAAATGCAGACAAATCTGGCAAGCTCACAGTTGGTATGAGAGATGCTCGTATCACTCGATTCGGCTATTTTCTGAGAAAGTATAAATTGGATGAGTTTCCACAATTCATCAATGTTCTCATTGGTCAGATGAGCATTGTTGGCCCTCGACCTGAGGTGAAACAATACGTGGATTTATACAGTGAAGAACAGCGCAAAATCTTAAGCATCAAACCAGGTATTACTGATTATGCTTCCCTAGAATTTTTTACAGAAAGTGAACTCCTCGGAAAGTCTGATAATCCTGAAAAAACCTATATCGAGGAGATTATGCCCGCAAAGATTGAATTGAACAAGAAGTACTTGGCCAATCCAACTGTTGGGCATGATCTTAAAATCATGTGGCGAACTTTTCTACGAATGATTTCTTAGTCGTTCAAGAACGACTGGATTGTTGGATTTTTAGATCTTTGGATTATTGGATTTGATCTGGAGTGAATCTTTTAATCAATGAAATTGAAAAATGATCTATGTTTGGCTTCAAAGTCAAACTAGTGTTCCTTCGCTGAAGCTTCAGCACAGGCGCTGCTCACCACCCAGCTCTTAATCCTTGTGTTCTTTGTGCCCTGCTCCTTTGCTGAGTCCTTTCGCTTTCGCCGAAGCTTCTGCGAAGGAGCTGGCCAGAGGCTGCGGCCGCCGGAGAAAGCTACGGCGAAAGAATTTGTGGTAGCCTTTTTTCCTTCCATCAATCCATCAATCCATCAATCCATCCGCCATCACAGATCTATTGTGTTACAAATGAACGGGTTTCGGAAAATTTGGTATTCGGAAAATCGTTTTTCTCAATCCAATTATCTCTCCTTCGTTATATTCACCTTCAAAGGCAAAACGCGAACAATTAGATAGCTGAGCATAAAACAAATAATCCCAAGTCCTGCTCCAGCTACAACATCTTCAAGAAAATGTTGTGATAAATAAATTCGAGAATAACCAACCAGCAAAGCCATAACACCACAGAAAACCTGAAAGAGCGGCTTTTTAGGGAACATGAAAGCAACAAATGCGAAAAAGGCAAATGTTGCAGTTGTATGACCTGAAGGAAATGAATATTCTGTATAGACACTAACATCAGGTACCAAATACAGAGACTCCCGACCAATAAATTTAACCGGCCGAGAAGCGTCAAAGTAAATGATCTGTTTCAAGAATTGTGAGGCGAACAAAACCAGAATAAGATTGAGTCCAGAGAGTAAGACAATTGATATTTTATATCGCTTCCAGTAGAAGAGTGAGAAAAGTACTGCTCCCAAAGCAACAAAAATCCCGTCTCCTACAAAAGTTATCCATTTGAAAATGAAATCCTGATAAACATTGTGCGTCTGATTGATTGTTATATGACCTCCAATCTTGCTCGAGATCATCAGTACAACAATCCCAGTGCCGATGAAAATCACCGTGAGAATTAAAAAGATGCGAAGTCGATAGAACAAGATGCTCACAGAAATTGAATAAAGTTTAATGAATCAGGAATGCTAAACCTCCCCCGCTAATGATGGTTAATAATTTAATGAAATTGAATTTGTGATTCTCACTCGTCTCAAAGATAATTGTCGTTGAAATATGAAGAAACATCCCCACAACCACTGCAAGAATAATGTCAAAATCGAACTGAATTGACTGCGCAGAACTCATGCCTATGAGAACTCCAACTGGAGTCGTAAGTGCAAATATGCCCAACATTAACCATACTTTTTGTTTGGAAATCTTGGAGGCGATAAGAACTGTTGCCAATGCAATTGCGACTGGAATACGATGGAATAAAATCCCTAAAAGCATCCCATGATCTGCACCATGTTCATGACTAATAGCAATTGTGGCACCACCAAACTGAGTTCCTAGGGGAAGTCCTTCTAAGAATGCATGGGCACTCAAAGCGACCACGAGTGCGATTGGAATTTTAGCGCCTTTGACCACATGTGCATGACCGTGCTCAATTCCACCTGAAAAGAACTCAAGAACTAGTTGGACAAGAAAGCCAATTAAGATATAGAAGCCTACGTGAATTTTGCTATTCTCGTACAATTCTGGAATAAAATGGATGAAAGCCAATGAGAGTAGAAATCCCCCACTGAATGCGAGCATGAGTTTGATCAATTGATCATTCTTGGCTTTGGCAACTAGAGCAACCAATAATCCGCCAAGGGGAACAGAGGCTATAAGAGCTATAAGTGTTATTGCTAATCCCATATTTTTTTCTGGGCTACGATGATCAAGCGATCAGATGTTCGTTCATCAAAAGCGTTTAAATCGAAGTCGCCAAAAGTACGAAGAATTTCGAAATTTTGCCCCTCTAAAAGTGATTTGAAATGATCAAAGTGCAATGCTTGAACACGTTCAGTGTAGGTATGTTCTTCATTGTCGGCGACGAATTTTATCTTCTTAAAGATGTGCGACCCATCGTAAGTGCGATCAATAGAAAACGTAATCCCTTCAGATTCTTTGATTTCAGAAGCTACTAGTTCTTCAATCACGCGATGTGCATTCATGAAATCAATAACTAGTATTCCATCGTCTACGAGCATTTGGCGTATCGCAGAAACAACTTTTTCATTGTCGAGGAGAGAATCGAAATAACCAAAACTTGTAAATAAATTAAAAATGCCTTCAAAGAACTTTCCTTCTAGTGGTTTACGCATGTCAGAAACTTGAAAGTTCAACCCATCGTGAGCGAATTTCAGAGCACATGAAATACTTTTATGAGATAGATCAGCACCAAGTACATCGAACCCAAGCTCACTCAGAGTGATTGAATGCCTTCCTTTTCCACAGGCTAAATCTAGAACCCGTGCACCTTCTTTTAACGGCAGATGGGAAACCAAACGCGTAATAAAACGCTTGGCCTCTTCATTATCTCTGTTCTTGTAGAGTATGTGATAATACGATGTATCAAACCATTCCGCAAACCATTCTTTATTCTCAATTCCCATTAAAACAAAGGTACATATCTTTTGTGCTTACATAAGCTTCATTTTATTGAGGATTAACTATATTTGGTACTTATCTTACTATGGCACTTACAGATGTGTACGATTTTTACCGCCGAATGGAAGACGAAAAAGTTATTTTGTCATTCAAGGGAGAATTCACATCTGAACTTTTAACGTCCATTTTACACATCATGGAAGCCAAGATGCTTACACTAGGCGTTTCTCAAAAAATGAAGAAACGTGTTTTCAATGTGTTAGTAGAATGTTTCCAGAATTTATACCATCATATCGAAAGTATTGCTGATGATGAAAGCTCAGTATTGTTGCAGAAATCGGCATTGATTATGGTGAAGCACGATGCGGATAAGATCATTGTTAGGACAGGAAACTACCTTCCAAATAATGGAATAGACGAGCTTAAAACACGCTTGTCGTTTGTGAATGGTTTGAATGAAACAGAGCTAAGAGAACTTTATCAGCAACGCCTATTAACGAACGATCTGTCCGAAAAAGGGACGGCTGGTTTAGGGTTAATTGACATTGCGCGAAAATCGAAGAATAAACTGGGGTATGAATTTATAGAGATAGATAACAACACCAGTTTTTTCTGCCTTAACGTGGTTATAGAATAATTAGAATTAAGCATTATGGAGAAATTATATCTTGAAGGATCAGCAAAAACACCAGAGATTCATTTCAATTTTGAGAGTGGTGTCCTTGAATTGAGAGGAAGATCAATTCCAGAGAATTCGATAGAATTTTTTAAGCCGCTCAACGATTGGCTGGATGCTTATGGATCTACTCCAAAACAAACAACACAGATTGAAGTTCGTCTGGAGTACTTTAATACGTCTTCATCGAAATGTATTCTTGACTTGTTCAAACGTTTGGAAAAGCTGAACGGGGCTTCTACGGAAGTCAAAGTTAACTGGTACTTCGAAAAGGACGATGAAGATATGGAAGAAGCAGGAGAGGATTATCAAGCAATCGTGGGGCTTCCATTTAATATTATTGAAGTCGACGAAATCTAGTTGATGCTTAAAATAGGCATTACTGGAGGTATAGGATCAGGAAAAAGTCTTATAGGAAAAATTCTCGAATCCCTTGAATATCCTGTGTTCTATTCAGATGTTCAAGCGAAAGACATCACTAATAATAACGAAGAAGTTCGAACAGAGCTAATCAAGCATTTCGGTGATGAGGTCTTCATGGATGGTACTCTGAATCGTCAATTTCTTGCTGAGAAAATCTTTTCCAATTCCGATGAACGAATTTTTGTAAATAATCTCATTCATCCCAAAGTCCGCGAAGCTTATCAGTACTTCGCCCAATCGTCCAAAAGCCCTTTCGTATTTAATGAAGCAGCCATTCTTTTCGAAACAGGATCTTATAAACAATTTGATAAAACGATTCTGGTAACAGCCCCAGATTCTGTGCGAATAGAACGCGTGATGGATAGAGATCATTGCTCTGCAGAAGACGTGAAACAACGTATGAGCAACCAATGGGATGATGTGAAGAAAATTCCTCTAGCCGATTTTGTAATCGTTAACGATGGAACAAAACCTCTGATTGATCAAGTAGAAAAAATCTTGAAACAACTTGGAAGCAGTCTCTAATTGTAATAATCTAATTGTCAGTTCGAGTGACGGTTTTCCCCGTTGTATGCTCCTTTGCCATAGCTCCTGCGCAGG
>JBLHON010000108.1:0-11282 GCA_047621865.1 Crocinitomicaceae bacterium
TTATTAATTGAGTTATTTCTTAACCTTCTATCAGCTTGTATCCAGGATACTTTGCCTTGTCGTAAAGGAATTTTGAATCACTTATCTCAGGATTCGAAGTGTATTTCTTAACTGTGTACGTCATTTTCGT
Organism: Crocinitomicaceae bacterium; assembly: GCA_047621865.1. Lineage (GTDB taxonomy): Bacteria > Bacteroidota > Bacteroidia > Flavobacteriales_D > Crocinitomicaceae > UBA4466. Next base: position 131 of record JBLHON010000108.1, read on the forward strand.
CTGATCTTTCATCTTCATAATTACTCGAACCATCTCGTTTGATTGAACAGAAATGTACAAGACAAGTTGCGTATAATCCACGCTTGCAGGTTTAAGAGGATACAAATAGATCTTGTGAACTTTTTCACCATTCAATGTCTCTTCCTTGAAGTATTTACTCTTAAATCCTGTTTCCCAGAGCGTCATTAACTTTTTTGGATTCATTGATTCTTCATCCTCATCGTCAGCGTCAGCAACATAAGTTGTTTTCTCTTCTTTAACGACTGTCCACGTTTTTAGCCCGTTTGAAATCACGGTATTATCTCCTAACGACGCATAGTACTTATCGGCTTTTACCCAACCTTTTCCAGTTATGGTAATATCCGTTCCAGTATCGCTATTTGTTGTATTCGCAGTGAATTCAAGATAGAATGACTTTTCAGAGTTGATCTTCTTTGATAACTTGTCTATGATTCCTTGAGCTTTTGCATCCTGTCCGAATGAAGCAAAGGTGACGAGTGTAAATATGAGTGCAATTATTTTCATGTCTTTTTGTTTACAGTGCAAATATCGAAAATTGTGCCAAAAAAAGAGTCAATTCACGAATTAGTCTCTATTTGACCAAGGATTTTTGTTAACGTTTCGTTATTCAAATCATGTTTGCCAAGATAAGGTATTATTTGGTATCCCATCGCATCATAGTGGTCTACTAGTTTTTGTTGCTTATCAGTCGAGAAAAATTCGTCCTCAGAACCCATCACAAAAAAATGATTTCGCGAAGCAGTCTTTTCCATTGTCCATGGATTCAAATCAGGAGGGAAGACACAGGCCCATAATATGAGCGCATCAAACTTAACAGTTCCCAATTGCTCCCATCGTGCTGCAGTTGCTCCACCTTGCGAAAAGCCAAGTAAATAACGTTTCTTGATTGGATAGCTAGAAGATATTTGCTTGTCTAACTCATTCAAATAGGAAATCGTGTCCTCTATATCAGTCTCCCTGGCTTCTTTTGTCATCCATGATGCGCCAACATGTCCCTCAGTTCCTTTCAAGTAAAATCGATGCATTCCCTCTGGAGCAACGATTAGAAGGTCCTCTGGAGTCTTCTGAAATTTCCAAATAAAGTACTCAATCAAATGCCCATATCCATGCAGAACATAAAGCACCTTCTTTACTGGTCTGTCACCATGCAATAATCGATACCTGTAGGTTTTAGAATGTGTGAATTGATGTTCCATATTTTTGATAAATATAAGGTAAAATAGTTGGCACGTTCATTGCGGCAGTTCTAAAATATTACTTTTGTATAGCATGATTAAACCTATGAGATTTACACTTCTATTAAGCATCTTATTTATTGGATTTACTCAATGCAGTTTTGCGCAGGAAATTACTGTGAAGGATAAAATTACTCAGCAATCAATCCCAAATGTCAAAATCTATTCTAAAAATCCTGTAGTTCAGAAAATTGCAGATGCACATGGTCGATTTCGCCTAGAACCTTTTAAGGGCTGTGACACAATTTACATAGCATACAGAGATTACGAAACACGGATATTTAGCTATAGCGAATTACAAAATCAAAATATTACTGGGATCGAGCTCTCTGAAGAGTATTTGTCTGTAATTGGAACAGTTATCACTGGAAATCGATGGGAGCAGGATGTTTTAGAGATTCCAGGGAAAATCGTCAAAATGAGAATGAGGGACGTTGAGCTAATCAGTCCTCAAACCTCCGCAGATTTACTCGAGAGCAGTGGATATGTCTTCGTTCAGAAAAGTCAATTGGCTGGAGGTTCTCCACAATTGCGCGGATTCGGAACGAATAGAGTAATGATTGCTGTTGACGGGGTGCGAATGAATAATGCCATATTCAGGTCTGGAAATTTGCAGAATGTCATTTCCATGGACGCCAATTCACTAGAATCAGTTGAAATCTTGTTTGGCCCTGGCTCTGTTATGTATGGAAGTGACGCGATTGGAGGCGTGATGGATTTTAGAACGAAACAAGCTAATTTTTCACCAGATTCAATACAAACGCTGACAAGAACCAATATTTTCAGCAGGTATTCATCTGCAAGCAACGAAATTACATCTCACTTTGACATCAACATAGGAAAGAAAAAATGGGCGTTTTTAACTGCAGCAACCTATTCGCGCTATGGAGATTTGAAAACTGGAGAATTTGGGAATTCTTATTTCCTTCGTCCAACACATCAAACACAAATTGATGGTGTGGACACAACACTAATAAATGCTGACCCTCAGGTACAAGTTGCTTCAGGTTTCAACCAAATGAATGTGATTCAAAAAATTCGATTCCAACCCTCTGAAAACTGGAATTTCGACTATGTGTTTAATTATTCTACCACTTCAGATGCACCACGCTATGATCGTTTGACACTCGACGCTGATGTTGATGGTGTTTTGGATAATGCTGAATGGTACTATGGCCCGCAAAAGTGGATGATGCAAAAGTTTGGAATGGAACATGCTCGAAAAACGGGGATCTATAGTCTCATGCGTCTTACTGCAGCTTATCAAAACTATCAAGAAAGTAGACACGATCGAAAAACAAATAAGACCTCAATTCGTCGTCAATTTGAAACCGTGAATGCACTCTCTCTGAATATTGATTTCGACAAAAGGATAGATACACTCTTTAGCATTTTCTATGGGGTGGAGGCAGTTGGTAATCTGGTAAATTCAAATGCGTATCGTCAAGATATTACAGATGGATCAAATTCTCTTACGGGAACAAAAACGATTATTAATTCTAGATATCCCGATGGATCAACGTGGCAAACATATGGAGCTTATGTAAATCTCAAATACCTCTTAACTGAAAAATGGGGGCTAAGTGGTGGCGTTCGTTACAGTTTCTTTCAGATTGATGCAGATTTTGATACAACACTCTTTGCATATCCTGTAGCGAGCACTAGAAACGCAAATAGCTCAGTGAACGGGAGCTTTGGAATTGTCTTTCACCCGAATACATTTTTTCAGACGTACTTAAATGCTTCAACAGGATTTAGAGCTCCAAATATTGATGACTTAGGAAAAGTATTTGACTCAGAACCTGGATCTGTTGTGGTTCCAAATGTCGATTTGAAAGCTGAATACGCATACAATGGAGAAGTTGGTTTTGTTTGGTCGATCAAGAACAAACTTAAATTAGAAGGTGCTGCATATTACACGTATTTAAAAGACGCCTTAGCTCGAGCAAACTATTCTTTCAATGGTCAGGACAGTCTTCTCTATGAAGGCACGATGAGTCGAGTTCAGGCAGTTCAAAATGTTGCGAACGCAACTGTCTATGGAATTCAAGCTGGCTTTGATTGGGCATTGGCGAAAGGGTTAGTCCTTCGAAGTACGATTAGCTACCAAATTGGAAGTGAGTTTAATGTTGACAGCGCGACCTATTTCCCAAAATCTCACGTAGCTCCTACTTTCGGGCGAACTTCTTTGGCCTATAAAGCACGACATTTCAGAATGGATATTTATGCTGCTTATCAAACAGAAATGAGGGCTGAGAATGTACCGTTAAATGAACGCGGAGACGCATCTTACGCGATTGATGAAGACGGGAATTCGTATACTCCTAAATGGTATACCTTAAATTTGAAAGCAGCCTACTTCTTCAATAAACACCTTTCACTTACTGGTGGGATTGAGAATATCACGAATCAATTGTATCGAACGACTGGTTCTGGGATAAGTGCCTCAGGAAGAAACTTCTTGATCTCAGTGAAAGCAACGTTTTAATTAATTTGACTGATCCTTTTCCGTATAATACTTGAAGGCAGCTTCACTAAAGAACCAACGTCGTACAATTTTATCAGTTCCAACTATTTTAGGCTCAAATGTGTAGATGTCCATGGGATCATCAAATGTTGCGTTCTCAAAACTGCCTTCGTAGACAACAACATCTTTTGACGTTGATAACGTTCCAGGTTCCAATCGAATTTTAGAGGCAGAAGTTTCCGTTTTTCCAATTCCATCAAAAATTGGCACTTGCAAAATGTGCACAGGATTTCCGTTCACGATGGTATAGAAATTTCGATAGCCCGAATCTCGAATTCGGTAATCAATCGTGAAATCTTTTTGCTTTTCCGTTCTGATATGGTCAAAGTTGACAACCAGTTTTGCATGTGGACTAGACGCGATTGGCTTGGGAGCTCCAAACTTTCTGGTAAATCCATCCACGTAAACAAAATAATTGTAGTTCCCCATATAGCCAAGCTCTGCTCTTTTGGCCGTGTTACCCGAGTTAATTGCTGCATCCAGTGCACGATCTAAAAGATTCACAGTGATCACCATGTCTAAGCTATCATCTCCATTACAATCTCCTCTGTAGATCTCATAGGTGTACTTCTCCGTTGCCGGAATACTCAAGGTCGCCCCCAAATGTCGCTTGATTGCATCGTCCAAAGAAAGTCCAGCCAAGGGGTCTTTCTTTACGAAGGGTTTGGAGTGATGATCAAGGCTATCTACCTGCTCTGTGCAGCCAATTAGCATTAATAGACAGAAAATCCAGCTTATTCTCATGTTTCAAAGATAACAGGTTCTGCAAAACTTGTGATGAATCAGAGACAGATATTCATTAATTTTGACAGATGAATGTTGGAATGGAACCTTCTTGGAAGAATCAATTGAGTGCTGAATTTGAAAAACCTTATTTCGTCGCTTTAACGGAGTTTGTTCAAAAGGAGTATAAGAAACACCCTGATCAAATTCTACCAGATGCCAATCAGATTTTTCGCGCTTTTGACGCTTGCACCTTTGAGAATACTAAAGTTGTTATTCTCGGTCAAGACCCATATCCAACAAAAGGTCATGCAAATGGATTGTGTTTTTCTGTTGCAGCTGACGTGCGACCACTACCTAAAAGTTTGAAGAATATTTACAAAGAATTGGAAGCTGATCTCGGTTTGACCTTCTATGAAAATGGAGACTTGAACAGATGGGCAGAACAAGGAGTTATTCTGTTAAATTCTGTGTTAACAGTTCACGCTGGAGAAACAGACAGTCATAAAAATAGAGGTTGGGAAGAATTTACTGACGCCGTCATTCAAAAGCTCAGTGAAAATAAAACAGATGTTGTTTATCTCTTATGGGGAAGTAAAGCAATTCGCAAAGCTGAGAATGTTGATCGCGATAGGAATTTAGTATTGACTTCCCCTCATCCATCCCCGTTATCAGCGTATCGAGGGTTTTTCGGGTGTAAACATTTTTCTAGAACCAATGCCTATTTGAAGGACAAAGGACGATCAGAAATAAGCTGGTAGAATCCACTGAACTAATTTTCCATCAATTGATATGAAAACGAGAATTCGGGATTCAATTAATGATGTATCTTTACCGCGATGAAATTTGAAAACGATTTAATTCTGCGCGCAGCTAGAGGAGAAGCTATAGAGCGCTATCCTGTTTGGTTGATGCGTCAGGCTGGGAGAATTCTTCCTGAATACCGCGCTGTTCGTTCCACATTATCTGGATTCAAAGAGTTAGTGGAAACGCCAGAGCGTGCGGCAGAAGTGACCGTTCAACCCGTTGACCTTCTGGGTGTGGATGCAGCAATAATTTTCTCCGATATTTTGGTCATTCCCGAGGCAATGGGATTGAGTTATCAAATGATTGAGTCAAAAGGTCCTTGGTTCGAGAAAACCATTTCTACCGAGGCAGATTTAATCAAATACGCCCAAACAGATTTCGATATAGAAGATCGATTAGGATACGTTACAGAAGCAATTAAACTTGCCAATAAAGAATTAAATGGACGAGTTCCATTGATTGGTTTTGCTGGTGCTCCATGGACGATTTTCTGTTATATGACGGAAGGTCAGGGCTCAAAAACCTTTTCAAAAGCACGCAAGATATTATACACAAATCCAACTTTGGCACACGAGTTGCTTACTCGTATAACGGATGTGACAATTCAGTATTTGAAAGCACAGATCAAAGCCGGGGCACATATGGTTCAGGTTTTTGATTCTTGGGCAGGGATTTTAGGAAAAGATCAATATGCTGAGTTTGGATTAAAATATATGAATCAGATTGCCAGTGCAATAAATGAAGTGCCGGTAACTCTTTTCGCAAAAGGAGCGTACAACTCGGTGGCGGAGATCGCCAATATGGATTGTAATACCATTGGAGTTGATTGGAATATGCAAATGAATGAAATCCGAAATGCGGTTGGAGAAACACGAACACTTCAGGGAAATCTTGATCCATGTGTGTTATATGCTTCCCACAATGAAGTTGAGCATCAGACAAATAATATGCTCGATTCCTTTAATAGTAGGAGACATATTGTTAATTTAGGCCACGGAGTTTATCCGGATGTTGATCCAGAGAAAGTGAAAACATTTATTAAAACAGTAAAGAGTTATGAAATTAAGTACTAAAACCGCGATTAAGTTTATTTCTGCAATGAGCTTCGTGTTCCTCGCTCCAACGACGTTCGCGCAAGAGGGAGAGAATCTAGTCCTTAACGGAAGTTTTGAATCAACAGAGAAGAAGCCTAAACGTCTTGGGAGCATTGAAAATGCTACAGGTTGGGTTTCTCCGACGGGTGTAAGAGCGGATTTGTTCGTTGATACGAAGACTGAAGAGATCTCAGTTCCACTCAATGTATATGGATTGGAAGAAGCCAAAGATGGTGGTGAGAATTATATTGGAGTCGTTGGATATTCTTACGGTGACAAAATGCCACGTTCGTATGCTATGACGAAGATGCAGTCTCCAATGAAGAAAGGTATGCGCTATTGCGTGAAAATGTATGTTTCGCTCGCTGAAGCGTCTAAATATGCATCAAACAATATAGGAGCAAACTTTTCAAAGAAGATGTTTGGAACTGATTCAAAGGTTTCAATTATTGAAGAAACGAGTATAGCACACATTGAAAATGATTACGAAACAATTTCGGCTCGATACAATTGGACAGAAATCTGTGGGGTTTATACTTCTACAGGAGGTGAAAAGTATATGACACTTGGAAATTTCAGTTCCAACGAGGAAACCCGTTACGAGCGCATGAAGGCAGATGCAAAAACGAAGCAGATTAAAGTATCTACAATTGTTGCCTCTTACTATTATATAGATGATGTTTCTGTTCGCTTAATTGATGAAGAGAAAGGTGAGAAGTGCGATTGTGCTGCTTCTACAGCAGGAGAGACATACTCAACTATGATCTACCAGAAAGTCTTCGCGATTACTGAAGAAATGTCTGTGAAAGAAAAAGTTGAAGCTCATCAGTTATTCTTCGCTTTTGGAAAAGATAAATTATCTGCGCAAGGAATTCAATCACTGGATTCAATCGTTGTGTATTTGAATGACAACCCTTCAAGTAAATTACAAATCTTTGGACACAACAACTCATACGAAGATGAAGTTGGATCTAAGAAAGATTACTATTCTGATATGGATAACAAACGTTTGGGGACAGTAATAGCATACCTTACAGAAAATGGTATTGCTGAGTCACGCATGATTCCAACTCGTAAGAGAGATCAGCAACCAAATGAAAGAGAACATTCAGACCTGGATGATGACGAAACGAAACAAGCGAAAAATCGCCGAGTAGAGTTCGTTTTACTCTAATAGAATTTGAATTGAGAAGTTGAACCCCGTCCAGATAGCTATCTGGACGGGGTTTTTTTATACGCTCGATTCGATGTATCTTCGTGCGTGATCATTCTTGAAAAATACCGTGTTGAACACATCCCAGAAGCAATTCGATTAATTGACTATTGCATTGGGCTATTTCCTCAACTTCCTACGCGAAACGCTGTAAAAAAGTCGATTAAACGGAAGGAATTATTTCACAATGATCAATTGGCGCTTACAGGAACTTGGATGAAAACTGACGATGAAATCACCCTTGTCGATCAGGAAACAACTGTTCCAAAAGCCTATCCAATGGAAATTCCTGTTCTTTATGAGGATGCCTTTATCGCAGTTGTGCATAAACCTTCAGGATTGGTAGTTAGTGGAAATCAATTCAGAACGTTAGTGAACATACTTGTTACCAATCTCACTAAATCTCGAGAGAAAGACGCGTACAAATGGGCGAGACCTGTTCATCGATTGGATTCTGCAACGAGTGGCTTGGTAATAGTAGCCAAAACAGCAAAAGCTCATGCTCGATTGGGAGAACTTTTTGAAAATCGCGCAATTGATAAAACCTACAGTGCATTAGTGCAAGGGAAGCCTAGTCATCAGGAGATAAGTACAAAGATTGATGGTAAAGAAGCGTTCACAAGAATGACTGTTTTGAAAAGTGAGAGATCCTTGAGAAATGAATTCGTTTCCCTAATAGAATTGAAGCCGTCAACTGGTCGAACTCACCAACTTAGAATTCATTGCGCGCAGGTTGGGCATCCAATTATTGGAGACAAAATCTATGGAATCGAAGGCGAAGTGATGAGTCACAAAGGATTGTTCTTGTGTGCTCAAAAACTCAAATTCCGCCATCCTATTACGAATGAAGAACTCGAAGTGTCTATGCCAGTTCCTCCGAAATTTAGCGCATTGCTAGAACGAGAAAAAAGGCGTTGGGAGGTAAAGCAAGATTGAAGTTTGACGACTTCACCAAATTGATGAATGCTTATTTGATCAGGCCAAGGGTGTTTCCAAAATGGGCACGCATCCCACGATAAGAAGAACAGTCTCCTTCTTCTACAATTGCGATAGAGTCTTTTGTGAATGAAAAGCGCAGTAAGCATTCAGTTTGAGGGGATTGATATTCGGCCAGATTGGGCTCGGTGATTTGCGCAATTCCATCCATGGAACCTAAATGAGCATTGCCTCCAATTACAGAATAATGGAAGGAAAGATAACGATCGTTGATGTGACTGATAACTATTTCATCGACCACCTTTTCAATGGCTGGCTCATTACTTATTCCATTGTAAACGAGAATTTCGTGCGCATGTGTATACTTTTCAAAACGCACATTCATGAGTCGTTTTCCATCTAGATTCAATTCCAATCGAGTTGCCGCGAAGGGTTCTTTATCACTATCCTCGAGTTTAGACCAAGTTCCTTCTAAATTACCCTCAACGTCCTGAATGCAATTAATGTAGCCCGTTATTTTCCCGCGATACGATTCAATCAGCTTAATTTCCTTTGTGAGAGTATCATAGGTGCCTTCCAGAGCAAGAAATCTCTGATGCCGAGCGTAGAAATAACGACCAGATACAGTACTATCAGAAATCCCCAATTCAATTACGACTTGCTGCTCATAAATACCTACGCGCCCTTCGTAAAAAATCCAGTTTGCTTGAACATCACGTTCATTGGAACTTGCGCTCATATCAACAATTTCGCTGTCAACTCTTCCATGCATGGATTCAATGTCAGCTTCATCTTGCTCGGTAGGAGTGCAGGAAAAAAGAAATAGAATTGGAATGAAATAAATGACTTTCATAGTGCCGTTTGAATACTACAAAATTAACTCAATTTATCTGTAGATTGGTAAAATCTGACTAAAATTCTATGAATTCCATTGGTAGATTAACTTTCGTGCTGACTCGATTTTTTTTACCATCTTTAGTGATCTAGAAAAATAGCCTATGAAAAAATTACTTGTATTCTCTGTTGTGCTCATTGGACTCTTCAGTTGTAAATTCATGAAGGAGGAAATAAAGAAGTCAATTGAAATCACCAAATCAGCCAATAAAGTCTGCGATTGCAATAATGTCAGTGTTAGTACATTAAATAGTAATGGCGTAACAACTTTGACTGTTGAAATCGAAGGCACTACAGCTACGAATTTGAATGCAAAATCAAAGGAGATTTACGCTCAGCTTGAGATGGATTTTGAAGAGCTTTGCACCTACGATTTTATTAAAATTTCCTTTAAGGATGGAGGGGTTTCTGAGTTCTTCACTTTCGATGGTTGTGAAGCTGATCTCATGAATGAACCAGCTGAAGATACTGAGGCATAACTGTAGCTCTGGAGGTCATTTTGTTTTAGTGTGATCATAAGAACCTTACGTTCACCTGTTCTATTCTTGTTAGAATAAACTACATGAGCAATGAAATACTCCCAATACCTTTCGCAAATCATCCAAAGTCATGGTGCCCCACAAATGGATGGCAATCAATTTAGACAACTCATGAATGTTGTATCATTAGAGGGACAATTGAAGGGCTTGCATAAAGCAAAGAAGGTTGCCGCAACGACTGGAGAACCTCGAAAGTTTGACGTTCAGATCTTCCAAGTAAATAGTATGATCACAGATATTTCGGGTAATTTGGCACCAGCCGATTTTATTAAACTTTTACTCGAATCGTCCTAGAATTAGTACCTTTTCGGAAACACTTTGTTATTATGTGCTATGATATTCAGGCAAAGCTTGATTCAATGTTAAAGCGGGCTAGGCGAGAACACAATGAAGATTTTGTGGAAGAGCTTCTGCGCAAAATTGAACGCTTTAATGGCAAGCCAATGTTTCATTTGACTGGATTCGATCATCCTGAATTATTGATTTACACAGATAGGGAACCATTCATTCCAACCCCATCATCTTGGGGCTTGATCCCGCATTGGGTGAGAGATCAGGAAGCACAAAAGAAGATCGTAAATAGCACGCTGAACGCAAGAGGTGAGACCATTTTTGATAAACCTGCATTTGTGGATTCAGCAAAGAATAAACGTTGCATAATCTGTGTTGATGGATTTTTTGAATATCATCACTACAAAGGGAAGTCGTTTCCGCACTTTATTGCAAAAAAAAATGGGGAACCAATTTCACTTGGCGGACTCTGGAGCGAATGGATCAACCCAGATTCAGGAGAGCTCGTGAATTCCTTTTCAATTGTGACAACAAAGGCAAACCCACTGATGGCAAAGATTCATAATAATCCAAAATTAGATGGACCTAGAATGCCACTTATTCTTACCAAAGAGGCCGAATCTGAATGGTTGGCACAAGCCTCGAATGAAGAGGAGTGGGAAAAAATTAAATCGCTAATTGTGCCTTCATTGGATGAAAATTTGAGCGCCCATTCAGTCGGTAAATTGAGAGGGAAGAATTCTCCAGGGAATAGTGAGTCAATTACTGATGAGGTAATTTATGCAGCCATGCTCGATGACACTCCAACGCTATTCTGAATAATTAGTTCATTCCGATTTTATCGCGCTCATTTTGCGGGTAATTTGAAAGAT
>JBLHON010000109.1:0-11224 GCA_047621865.1 Crocinitomicaceae bacterium
TTGCGGGCAAATGTCATCGTGGTATGTATTGAGCGCGCTCGGAATTTATCAGGTTGCGCCTGGGATTCCCTACTATGATTTCGGTCGACCAATGATGGATCAAGCAACACTTAACCTAGAGAATGGTAAATCATTAACAATCAACTGCATAAACAACTCAATAGAAAACAAATATATTCAGCATATTGACTGGAATGGCGAACCTTGGACGAAGCGATATATTGGTCACGATCAATTAATGAAAGGGGGCATTCTGACAATTGCCATGGGAGAAAGTCCAGCCAAAAATCAGCTAGAAGAAATTCTGCATGCACGTGGTGAATTTGAGAATCTACCAAGTTCGTTTGTACCTGTCCCCTACTTTGAGCAAGAAAATCGAGTTTTTGACGATTCCATTCAACTATCACTGAACATTCTATTTCCAAGCGATTACGAAATTCATTATACGCTCGATGGAACTGAGCCAACTCGGAAGTCACCATCTTCAGAAGAGCCGTTTTGGATCTCTTCAAATACCACTGTTAAAGCAATTGCAATGAGTGATGTGGCCATGAGCAGTATAATTTCGAATGACTTTGTGAAAAGAGATGCAGGAATTTCATTGACGTTAAAATCTGAATACGCCAATCAATATGCTGCAGATGGAAAGTACTCACTCATAGACGGGATTCGCGGAAACAACGAATATAGAACGGGTGATTGGCAGGGCTATTGGGCGCAAGATATTGTTGCAGAAGTCAACTTTGATTCTCCTAGAGAGCTTAGTTCTGTTGGTATTGGCTGCTTGAGTGATATGAAGTCATGGATTTTTCTCCCAAAAGAAGTGATCATAGAAGGATCGTTTGACGGCATAAACTTCACAGAAATTGGATCGATTAAAGAAGCCATTGAATCCAAAGATCAACTTGCTCCACATCATGTGAATTACGAGATTAAAACCAAGACGAGTATTCCATATCGCGCTATTCGTGTGGTTGTCAAAAATGCTGGCAAATGTCCTGAGTGGCATCTGGGAGATGGAAACGATACCTGGTTATTTGTAGACGAAATAATCCTGAGGTAGCAATTATGAAACTACTTCTCCTCGCCTGTCTACTATTTTCTATTAGTCCAAATTCTCTTCTCGCTCAAGACGATTTAATGGATACCTATGGTTATAGTCCTGATACGTTGGATGTATATTCTGATGGTGACTTAGATCTAGATTTAGCGGCAGACACATTGATGCTAGATTCTCTAGGGCAGCTAATTATTGACAGCCCAACTTTATATCTCGAGGAAGTCGAGGATCCCTACGACAAGATGATGGCCGAGATTGAGCGCGACATTCGAAGACAACAAAGGTTCGAAGAAAGAGAGGAAAACAAACCATCATTATGGCTGTTTCTCTTGTTTCTTTTAGGTTTACCAATATCGATCTATATTCATTCATGGATTCAGGCACGAAGACATAAAAACACATGGGAATCAGGTGTTTTTCCACAGAACTTGGCATTTAAGAACGACAACCTGATGCAAGCATATTTGAGGCTGGCAGCACTTATGGTGAAGGCTGATCCAACTGATTCCAAGAGGAAATTCGCCTATATGGCAAACTATTTTCAACAGAAATTCCCTGGGAATGATATTGATTTCAACGATACTTTAAAACAGGCCTACAAATTTCCAATCGACGCCAAGACAGTAACACATTGGTTAAATAAGCATCTAAATAAAAAGCATCAGCGGATTCAGATTTTACACTTTCTTGTTGGGCTGTCCTTTATTGATGGCTCCATTAATAGTTCTGAGTTAAAGGTTTTAAAGAATCTTACCGCGCTCTTGAAACTCGGGCAGAAAGAACTCGACAGTCTGATTGCAATGCAGAAAGACTACAAGCAAGATTCATATAAAGAGCGTGAAAAGGTTGCTCCTCGCGTAAATAGCAAGGAACTATTAATTAAGCGATCTTCGAAAATTCTTGGTGTTTCAATTACCGCGACGGCAGATGAGATCAAGAAGGCCTATCGCAAATTGGCAAAACTGCACCACCCTGATTTATTTAGCAATGAATCTCCCGAACAACAACGAATGGCTGAGGAACGCTTTATCGAAGTGAACAATGCCTACGAACAGCTTTTGAAGCTAAAATTCGATTAGTAATGAAGTCTGCGTTGATTTCAAGAATCACCGTTATTCTAAGGAGGCACATTCATTATACCATCATTTTTCTTGTTATTTGTTTTAATTCAAACTCATTTTCATGCTTGAGCCATGGCGAGAATGGATTCACAGAACAAGCAGCCAGTTCGTACAATCCAAGAGACAATAGTACTGTAAGAAATAACTATGGTCAAATTTTCTTTCTAATCTTCATGGTTGTTCTCGGTGCCTATGTTATTACCATGGTTAATCTCAATCAGAATGCCAGCAATTGGCAAGAGAAATTTTTTCCCAACAAACTGGGGCCGCGTTCAGAGACTTTTTTGCGTCTGGGCGCAATGATGATTCGTTACGACAAAGAAGAAAGCGGCAAAAAAATCGCTTATCTCTACAGGTATTTTAAGGAACATTTCCCTGAACCTGAGATAGAGTTTCACGAGATATTGAAGGAAGCATATCAGCACCCGGTGAAGCTAGAGGCGGCTGCCGCGTGGATCAATAAATACAAATGGCAGAAGAGCATGCGAGTGCAACTCATTTATTTCCTTGCAGGAATTGCCGTAGTCGATGGCGAGATGAATTCAACTGAAAAAAGCATCATTACCAAGTTGAGTGAACTTCTGTATTTGACGAAAAAAGAACTCGACAGTATCATGAGTATGTATGCTGAGTTTGAGCCTAAACAGAAAACGAGTCAGAACAGATACTATAAAAGCAGCTCAAAAAGAGCGCTAGAAGAATGTTCTAAAATACTTGGCGTTTCCGCAGAAGCGGGAATGGATGAAATCAAGAAAGCTTATCGCCAACTTGTTAAGCTTCACCATCCAGATAGATTTAGCACTGAATCAATTGAGCAGCAGGAATTAGCCACTGAACGATTTCTGAAGCTTCAGAAGGCGTATGAATACCTTGAAAAGAGTAAATTCGGATGATGATACTGCCTTCACGTGATATAATAACTCTACATGGGTTTAGGAAACGATTCACTGGGGTGACGTTTTGTGTTGTCTTTTGTTTTGTTGCACTTTCATTTTCTTCCATTGGTGAGGAAAACAAACAACTGATAGAAGAAATAGTATCATCAAGCAACAATCCTCCTTTATCAGGAGAAACGAATCGTCATAATCATCTTGTATCTGGTTACCTTAGTGCTCTTGGCTTCTTCTCTCTATTACTTTTAATTCTAGGTATAACTCTACACAGACATGCAAAAATAGAGAAGCAATGGAAAAGCGGCCAGATTCCCAGGAACCTTGAATTTAATTTGGACACACGGCTAGAAGCATATCTTCGTTTGGGCGCGATGATGATTCGTTATGACAAAGAAGAGAGCGGGAAAAAGATTGCATACATCTATCGTTTTTTAAATGATCATCTCGAGAGCGGCACATCTGTCGTGAGAGATTATCCTGAGGTTATGAGGCAAGCTTATCAGCATCCACTAAAGTTAGAAAGTGCTGCAGCCTGGTTTCTCAAACATCACTACCCTAGGCACGAAAGGATTCAGCTTATCTATTTTCTTGCCGGAATTGCTGTGGTTGACGGCGAAATGAATTCTACAGAAAAAGGCATCATTACCAAGCTGAGTGAACTTTTACACTTAACTAGAAAAGAACTAGATAGCATCATGAGTATGTATGCCGAGTTTGAGCCTAGAGAGAGAAATAGACGGACTAGATCCTATCAGAGTGGTTCAAAGAGAGCGTTGGAAAAATCTTCAGAAATTCTTGGTGTATCTACTGAAGCTGGATTGGATGAAATCAAGAAAGCCTATCGTCAACTTGTGAAGCTTCACCACCCTGATCTATTTGCTACTGCGCCAATAGAACAACAAGAATTGGCAAATGAGCGTTTTTTAAAACTTCAGAATGCTTATGAATATCTCGAGAAAGTTAAATGAAAAGACCTGCCTTAAGCAATGTCCATGATATTCTTGTTTTCCAGCACAGCAAGAGTGTTGTCACGTACTTGTACCATTAATGCATGAAGTGAACATTCGTCTTCGCTCTCACAATCTTGGCATTTTTCATAGTAATTGAGACTGACACAAGGGAGCCAAGCAATTGGACCTTCTAGCACGCGTATAACAGAAGCCATGGTGATCGTTTCAGGATCTTTCAGCAGGTAATATCCCCCACCCTTTCCTTTCTTTGAACCCAAGATTCCACTTTTCTTTAGATCAAGGAGAATTGCTTCCAGAAATTTTTGTGAGATGTTCTCACTTCCAGCGATTTCTGAAATAAGAACAGGATTTCGATCTTCTTTTCTTGCAAGAAAACTCAGTGCCTTAAGTCCGTACTTAGTCTTTTTAGATAGCATAGCTCTTCAAATGTACTACTAATTTAACTGCAAACTACCGAAGTGTTAAATTAGTTGATTCTAACTCCAAAAACGCAAACATCGTCCGTTTGCTCTGAGAGTCCAATCCATTTTTCAAATTCTCTTTTAAGCAGCTCCTCTTGGTCTTTCATTGGTTCGTGTCCAATCGTTAAGAGAAATTTCAGAAAGCGTTTTTTTAAGTACTTTTTATTATTCTCTCCACCAAATTGATCTGAAAACCCATCCGTGAATAGATAGATCACGTCATCTTTTTCGCACTGAAACGTTTGATGCGTGAACGGTTTTTCATCTTCTGTATATCCAACATGCTGCTTATCACCTTTTAACTCAATCCATTCCTTATTTCTCAAGATAAAACAGGATAAATTGGCTCCTGCAAAGCGCAATATTTTTGTGATGGGATTGAGGACACAAAATGCAACATCCATCCCGTCTTTCATTTGGTCAGCATTACGAGAGGTGAACAATCGTCCCAACTGGGTTCGAATGGCACCTAAAGCTTCTGCTGGAGAATCAACATCATGGTTTGTAAACGACTGCTTAATCAGACTGCTGCATAGAATGCTCAAAATTGCACCTGGGATGCCATGTCCTGTGCAATCTGCAACAACAAAAGCTGGATGAAGTATCTCCTGTTCTGGATTCACCAAATTCACGACATAGAAATCACCACTCAATGCTCCCTTTGGGCGATAAAAAATAAAATTATCAGGCAAAATGTTATCCATGTCAGATTTCAAGGGCAACGTGGCCTCTTGAATTAACATGGCATATTGAATACTTTCAGTTATGTCTTTATTCTGTAAATCAATTACTTCTCGGTTGTGTTTTTCTGTAGAAATATCAGAACAAACTCCAGAACCTTTCACAATTCTACCGTCAGAATCTTGTATTGGAAAAGCGCGCTCATGAATCCAGCGCATTTCTCTGTTCACCATAATTCGATACTCAACGTCATAGGATTTATTATTAAGAATATCCAAGCGAGCTTTTCTAAGTATATGGCGATCTTCTTCCAGCACCATTGTATTGATGAAAGGTTCATCAGCGTAAAAGCTCTCTGCGTCCATGCCTAAAATCTCCAGTGCATTTGGACTCATATACTCGTAACTTCGATCAAAATGATTGTACAAGAAAAAGACATCTCGAATCGTCTCAGAAATTTGTCTGAAATTTTGTTCGCTCTCAATTAAAGCCAGCTCAGCGTTCTTCTGATCAGTAATTTCGGTACAGACTTCAATGATTTCTACTACATTTCCATGTTCATCATGAACAGGAGTTGATTCAACCAAAATCCAATACATCTCGCCATTCTTGCGATAATGAGGAACCTGAATTGCCTCATCAAATCTTGGACCTCCAGAAGTTAATTCCTTAAATTCAGCTTCATAGAAATGCGGGATTCTGAATACTTCACTTGGTAAATGACCAACCATTTCTTCACGTGAATAGCCTGTAATTCTTGAGAAACTGTCATTACTCCATCTCATTTTACCGTTAACATCAGTAATGACAATTCCGTTCATTACTGAAGTAGCAATCTGTGAGAGACTTTTGAACTCTTTAAGTAGCTCTGTCTTTTCACGGTATTGTTCTTCCATTTTGGCAATGAGGTCCTTCTCTTTCGTGATATCACGAGAAACACCCATGATTCCCACATCATTTCCTTGAGTATCGTAAATTTTATTGGCGGATAGAAACGAGGTGAATAATTCCCCATTCTTTCGAATATTTAAAATTTCTCCAGTGAAATTCCCATCTCTATTGAGGGCCTCAGCAACACGTTCGAATTCTTCTTTAGATGCATAGAGTACACTGACATCAAGCCCCATCATTTCATGCTTGGAATAACCAAAAGCACGTTCTGCCGCGGGATTGAATTCTGCAATTTTTGTCTCTGTATCCGACGCACAAATGAATTCAAGCGAATTGCTGATGAGATATTTAGCGTAAAGCTCTTGCCGAGACAGTTTTTTCATGGAAACAACCAAGTTTAATGAGTTCTACTTGCAAGATAACAAAGCAGACGAATAACTACAAATTAGAAAGCCACGACATGATATCTACGCCATCTGCGTAATCATCAAGTTCAGGAGATTGAGCCTTTCCAAAGGGAATATCATCTTTCCCAACTATTACCTGAAGATCATTGACATGCTTTTCAAGATACGAGGTAACATCCTCTTTTGATGAGTAATAGTGATAATGGATCATTGACAGAGGAGAAAATAAATCTTCGCTTTCGCGGAGAAGCACAAAATTATTATCCAATAAAGCGTGCTGATTCATTAGATATACTGCCTTATTATAGTCGTAATTGTTGGCGTACTTATTATTGTTGACAACCTCAGAATAACCGACCACTGCTTCAAAGAAATTCTGCAAGTTATAGCCATCAGGAACTATTAGGTGTGAAACATTTCTGCACCCAAGTCCAAAATAACTAAAGATATCACTTCCTAGTGCTTCCATTTCAGCCTTCGTCTCTGCCCCATCAAGAATGGCAACAGAAGTTCTATTTCTTCGAAAAACGTGTGGATATTTCCCGAAATATTGTTCGAAATACTGAAGAGAATTATCACTGCCTGTAGCAATAATCGCTTCCATGTCATTCATTCGAGATTCTGTAAATTCAATACGCTCTTTTAATTCTGGAACAATTTGAATCAAATGATGTGCAAGAGCGGGAAGCATGAACTTATCATTGGAACTCAATTTACAAAGTACCTTATTCCCTGAAATAAGCACGCAAAGAAAATCATGAAATCCAACTAGCGGAATATTTCCAGCCATAATGACGCCCACTTTCTTAGCAGCATTTGTAAATTCATAAGAAGCTGCCCAAGTTGAGATCGTCTCGTGGGTCAATTGCCTTCCCAAAGAAAGTAAACTAGTCCTAACGTTCTGCTCTACAAACCAACCATTGGAATGAACCTCTTTCTGAATTACCTCATTCAAGGCTTGGTGTTCTTCTTGAGTCAAACCAATTGAAAAATCCTTCCATTCCTCGTTTGTACCAAGTATGCGCATAATCGCTCCCAATTGCGCAAATCCATTAATAATTTCTTCCTGTTTCACGCCACAAAAGTATGGGATTCAATCCAATTTCCAATTCCTTAACGTATTTTTCAATCTTAACCCCCTAGATTTTAGTGAAGGTGCGTATATTTGCAGTCAAAATGCTTTCGCTGTAGCTTATGCTTTTGCCGTAGCTTTAGCATAGGAACTCAGCAAAGGCGCAATGAACTAGAATAAATGGCGATTATAATTACAGATGAGTGTATTAATTGTGGAGCTTGTGAGCCTGAGTGCCCAAATACTGCAATTTATGAAGGAGGAGCGGAATGGAAATATTCTGATGGAACATCACTTGCCGGAATGATTACGACACTTAATGGAGTTGAACAGGAGGCTGATGAGCCTTTAGAACCTGTAGATATGGATGTATATTTTATCGCTCATGATAAATGTACAGAATGTGAAGGTTTTCATGATGAGCCACAATGTGCGGCCGTTTGTCCCGTAGATTGCTGTGTTGATGATCCAGAATATCGAGAGACAGTTGATGAGCTATTGGCGAAGAAAGATTTCATGCACTTATAGTGCAAACTAAGATATTGGTTAAGATGTTGGAAAAGAGACTATTTACTGGTCTCTTTTTTTTATACCTAAAAGTGAACGGATTATTTTTCAATTCAAAATCACTTTTTGAGTTCAATTCTAATTAAAGTACTATTTTTGCGGCTGGGGTAAGTCTCATACGACTCGCTCCCTCTGAATCCCCCAGGACGGGAACGTAGCAAGGGTAGGAGGTTGAGCAGTGCGATTTGAGTAGCTTACCCCTCTTTTTTTTCTTTTATTTTATCACGACCAGCTTTTCCTTCCATTCATTTATTCTAGTTGATGATTCACCAAACAGTCATTTCCCAGATTCGAGTGTCTTCGCGCAGTTTTCATCTCTAATATCGATGGAAGTATTTTCTTTCGCCTTTTCGATCCATTGTTCCATTGCCATTTCTTGTTTATCAAGTCTTGTAGCATCTGCAAGCTTTTGATAGTCATCTTTTAAGTCGACTACATGCTCTGGAATTCGTTTCTTGAGATAA
The DNA here is from genome assembly GCA_047621865.1 of Crocinitomicaceae bacterium. Lineage (GTDB taxonomy): Bacteria > Bacteroidota > Bacteroidia > Flavobacteriales_D > Crocinitomicaceae > UBA4466. Next base: position 8,589 of record JBLHON010000109.1, read on the forward strand.
AGAATATGGAAAGTCTTGAAGCCAGAAGATGGATCAAGCCGTTCTAAAGGCTGCGAGATCCCCCCTTCCTTCATGTTGGTCACTTTTATCATAAGATCAGGCTCCAGGAGATCTAGGGGCACACGCAATGCACCTGTGATCGGGTTGCCGAGACTTCCACCAATCTCTTTTGTATAGGCGTCTTGAGACCATTTTTGAACGGCATTTTCAAAGGAAATAGAGTCGGACATGATCGCTTCCTTAATCCGACTTAATTTGGCAATTGCAATTTGATCGTCACGGATCTCTTTTTTTGGAATAATTAGAATGTGACTAACGTTTACTACATCACCCAATCGGCTGTTTAATTTTGCAATTTGAAATCCAAAAACAGTTTCAAAGGGAGGGGAAATTTCACCTTCTTCAAGGTTAAATACGACGTCTTCAAATTCGGGAATCATTGTTCCTCGGCTAAAGTCTCCCAAAGATCCTCCATAAGCTGAAAATGGATCCATTGTATATTCATTTGCAAGTTCTGCAAATTCCATATTTCCACTCGTAGCCAATTTATAGATGACCATCAGTTCTTCCTGGGCTTTGGCTTTAGCCTCATTCGAAAAAGAAGGGTCAATTGTGATGTGATATAATTCCACTTCTTCCGTCAAGTATGGCAGGCTATCCTTAGGAATGGAATGAAAATACTCTTTGACATGCTCAGGTCTAACAGCTACCTCCTTCCAGATTTCATTCCTTATCATCTCCAACAGAAGCTGTCTCTTTATCTCTGGACGATACTCTCGACGGATTTCCATCTCCGTTTTGCCCGTAGCATCCTCAAAGGCCTTCTTTCCGCTGTAGCCATAGATTAATGTCTCGATTCTTCGATTAAGTGCTGCGTCAATTAGATCATCCGCGACCTTAATATTGTCTTTGGCGTTAGCTAGTAGGATTGCATCATTAATCAACAGATTGAGAATAGTGCATTTCATGGTGCCATCATCCGGATATCCACTAGCAAGGTAATAGTTATAACTGTCTTCTAGTGCCGATTGAAAAATAGTATCCTTGCCAACGATGGAAACTATGGTAGCTTTAGTTTGACTGTTGGCGTGTTGGAATAATGAAATCGCGATGATTAAAAGTCCGGGAAGTAATGTTCGCATAGTTTATCAATTCTTAATAGGGTGCATTGAAGAGATTATTTTCAACCACTCTAGTTGTGTTATTTCTCATCCATAGCAATCGCTCCATCCCAATCATCAGGAAGATCCATAGGCGTGAACAATTCACCCCAGTAAACTTTCCATTCACCGCCAAGACCAATGATTCCCTTCTTCTTAAAATCCCAATTGGTTAAATCAAGCAATCCATCATTGGCGAAAGGAGCAGGCGTAATTGGTGCCGCAGAGTTGCAGCCACTCCCAATAAAAATGAGAAGAGCTCCAAGAGAGAGTAGAAATAATTTTGTGGAAGTAGATCGATTTGTAGTCATATCCAAAAGTAAGCTATTATGAAATGTTAATCGTTGATTACGACCAACTTTTCCTTCCATTGCATATTGATATCTTGAATTCGCAGGATATAAGTTCCTCTCTCCAACTCAGATAATTCAACACTCGTAGAACCAGCCTGAAGAGTTTCAAGTCGAATTAATTGTCCTACCATGTTGAGTACCTCCAATTCCATTTCCTTTAGTAAGGATGGAAATTTAAGTGTAGTATTTCCTGATGAGGGATTGGGATAACAGATAATCTCTTCTGGATTCAAAGTTGTCAATGCTGCATTAAAGTTGCAGGTTTCACATTGCTCGATAAAAATCCCTGAATCATGTGTGTAATCACCTAAATCTGCTACGACAAAACGAAGATGATAAACTTCGCCGGGTATTACCTCTGCAGATGCAAGAAGGGGAATTGTGAAACCGTCATACTGAATATAATAGTCTAACGTATCCTGTGGTGAGCTATTCCCATTGCCATTATCAACGTAGTATAATGGATTCGTACTTGGGTTTACTGTATTAATTCCTATGGGCTGACCACTTGGAAGTCGCGCAATATTTACCACTCCTAAAATCCCTGGACCCGAAAGATAGATTCTCATCTGATCAGCAACATTTGGATTAAGAAATTCAGGGTATTCATCTGAACCAAAGACATATTTGAATTTAATCGAATCATAGGATGAGACAAAATCAAACTCTAACACAGACGCATTGTAAGTATCAAAGCCAAGTTCTGCGTTTAAAAGAGGATAACCAATAGCGCCATTATCTATACCTTCATTTGGTGAATCGTTAGGACCTTGAGGGCCCGAATCTGGGTAAATAGATCCTGTGGTCATGACAATTCCTTTCGAAAGTCCAACGTTACATGAATCTCCAATGAATGAGCCAATGGCATCAGAGAAACCGGTAAAGTTTATGTTTGAGATAGTATATTCTAAGCCTAAGAAATTCGAAGTGACTAAGAATCCAGTACTTCCAGTAAAGGTTTGAAGCTGAGCGTAAGAAAATTGACTTCCAAATGATAGAAGCAATGTCATTACAGTTACAACAAACTTTTTCATCTTTGATTATTTGGTATCACTCGTTAGATCTAGCAATTTATAAAGAAATGTGCGTAAGAGCGATCTAAAGCAGGAATATTCGATCAATT
>JBLHON010000110.1:0-11195 GCA_047621865.1 Crocinitomicaceae bacterium
GCGTATGTTTATTGGCTATGACAATGTTTGGCGTTCAGATGACGTAAAATCACCTGCCGCCAATGCTGTAGTCTGGACGCGTATTTCCAATTTTGGTGGAAGTAGCAATATGAGCGATCTGGCAGTAGCACCTTCCAACAGCAATGTAATGTATGTGTCTCGTAGCACAGCAGCCGGGAGATTCTACAAAAGTACAAATGCACTAGGTGGAGCACCTACATGGACGGATCTTAATGCTAGCCTGCCAGTTGCATCCACACCAAAGGATATTGAAATTGATCCAACTGATCCAGATCACCTATTTATTGCAATTAATAATGACATCTATGAATCAACAAATGGAGGAACTTCTTGGACGAACTACTCAGGAACATTGCCCAACGTTTCCTTAAACACGATTGTTATTGATAAGGATGGGGCCAACTTGCCCATTTATGTTGGGATGGATGTTGGCGTGTATTATCGAGACAATACCATGGCAGACTGGGTACTTTATGCGACTGGGCTACCAAACATCGAAATATCGGAATTGGAAATATATAGTAACGTTGCAGATTGCAAGAGTAAACTGATGGCTGGAAGCTATGGCCAAGGTTTATGGTTAAGTGATTTGAAGGATCCAGGAAATGTTCTACCAATTGCTTGTTTTGAAGTGTCATCAACAGATCCTTGTATGGGACAAACTGTTCTTCTTACTAGCAATTCAGCATATACTCCTACGGGATGGACTTGGAGTATTTCGCCTGCAACACACTCCTATGTGAATGCTACAACTGCAAACTCAGAAAACCCAGAAGTTCAGTTTTCTGCTGTTGGACTTTACACGATTCAACTTACAGCCACGAACGTGAATGGCAATGATGTAGAATTAAAGACCAATTATGTCACGGTGTCTTCTTCCACGAACGCATCAACGTTTCCAGAGGATTTTGAATCATTTGCACTTTGCGGAACAGCAAGCGATTGTGAGACGACACTCTGCCCAATTATTGGTAAATGGAACAATCTAACGAATGGAACAGACGACGATATAGATTGGCGCGTAGACGAAGGAGGCACACCCTCAGCTGGGACAGGACCTACTGTAGATTTTAACCCTGGAACGGCAGTTGGAAATTATGCCTATTTGGAGGCGTCGGCGTGTGCAGCGAAAACAGCCATACTCGAAAGTGGATGCATATTTCTCGATCAGAATTATGAGTTTAGTGTGGGTTATCATATGCTCGGAGGGGCTATGGGCTCACTTCACGTGGACCTCTTTGATGGATCAACTTGGACCTATGATTTCATCCCTTCAATTTCTGGTGATCAAGGTGCAAGTTGGTTAGTAACAACTCCAGTAGATCTTACTGCCTATACTGGGACATCAATTATTATGAGGCTTAGAGGAATCACGGGAGGTGGCTTTGCGTCAGATCTATCAATCGATGATATTACCTTTACTCCAATCATTTTATTGCCAATTGAATTGCTCTCTTTTGAGGCAAAAGAGTTGAACAACAGCGTTCAATTGAAGTGGGAGACAGCTAGCGAACTCAATGCTGATTACTACGAAGTTCAACGATCTGATGACGCAATTAATTGGACAACAATTCTCGAGGAGAACGCAGCAGGGACTAGCAACTCTGTGTTGAATTATGAAGCTTGGGACATGCATCCATTGCGCCAAATTTCATATTATCGCCTGAAAGCAATTGACTTTGATGGGGAATTTAAGTACTCAGACATACGTCAGGTTTCTTTTGTCGATATGAGCATTACAGTGCACCCAAACCCTGCAAATGGATATGTTGTTCTCGATCGTAACGGCATAGCTAAAGATGAATTGAGACTTTCAAATGTAGTTGGACAAAGAGTGCCGCTGAACATTTCCTCGGTTGCGGAAAACAGTTTGAGAATTGACATTTCAGAATTGCAGGAAGGACTTTATTTTGTTCATCTGAAAGATCTGAATGGAAGAGAAACAATCGCAAAGTTCATGGTAAAACACTAACACATCTGCTGAATGAGGTGGCCCAAATCTTGAGAGCCAAAGAATGCCGAAAAAAAACGTATTTTTAAGAAAGCAATCAAGATACTATGATTCGACTTTCTCTAATTGGAATGCTCCTTTTTGCATTCACATTAAGTGCACAAGAACTTACGAGTTTCTCGGAAAACGGGCTGTATGGATACAAGCAAAATAAATCCATCATAATCCCTGCAACCTATTCATATGCATTTGATTTCACGAATAATCTTGGCCTCGTTAGAAGTGGAGAAAAGTGGGGCTATATAAATGCACAAAACCAGGTTGTTGTTCCATTTCAATTTGATCGAGGTCAGTTATTTAAGAAGAATGTTGCCGAGGTCCTTATCAATGGAAAGATGGCACTGATTGACACACTAGGAAATTTCATCATCGAGCCAGAAAACGAACTATTTTATTCTGATTATGGTGAAGTAGGATATACGATCGTAAATGATGGAAAGAAAGGATATATCCCACTGAGCAGAAATTATACTGTTCCGTGTTCTTACGCAGATGTCCGTGGGGGTGAAGAGTATGCAAGCGCGCTCAGGGAAGATGGATTGTGGGACATTTATGCAAACGGGAAATTGCAGCTTGAAGGAGTGGATCAATCAATGTATTACAGTAAGCGAGTAGATGGATCTCTCCTTGCCGTTAATTCAATCCAGGGAAAAAAGGGAATCTCTGACATGAATGGAGATTGGCGAATAAACCCAAGTTATGATAAGATACAAATCGTCACGAATTACCGTGATCGAATGATGTTCACTTTGGAAAACAAACTAGAGGACGGAAGCCGTGAGATCTATTTTGCGAATGGAAAAGGTGAACTGTTTAATCAAGAGCCATATACCAGCATTGAGAATTTTTATGATGGGAATGGATCAGTGTCTGCAAAGGATAAAGTGGGTTACATAAAGAACTTTGGACAGTTTGTGATTAAGCCAATTTATGACACTTTAATCGCAGTTTCGGCTGGGTACATTGCTATGAAGGATGGTAAGTTTGGCATAATTGATTCAGTGGAGAATGTTATTGTTCCGTTTAAGAGTGATGGTTTCAGCAGAGAGTCAGTGGAATATGAGCTCTATGATGATGAGTACATGGATTTTCTCGGCTATGAGACGATAATGGAAATGATTCTATTAAAAAACGGGAAGAAAAGCGCATTCTATTTCCCGTTGTCAGGCAAATACATGAAAGCCAAAAACAGAGGGGAAGTTACTCTGAGTGCAGATCTCAATGGTGGCTTAATCAAAAAGAAAGGAAAGTATGGGCTGATTGCAGAAGACTTAATTATTCCTCCAATTTACGAGAGCATTTTTATGTTTGGTTCTTCTCCGAGTTATTTGGCAGATGAATATATGTCAAGATACGAAGAGGATGTAATTTATTGGGGCGTGATTGATGATCAACGTTCAGTACCACATTTCAAGGATGAAAGGGAAAAACTTCCAAAGTACGAATTGGAGCAAGTCAGTGGATCAGGTGGACTCCATTTTGACGGAGAAAAAGCAGCACTATATGGTGTACGAAGCGGAAAACTTGTAACAGAGTACATCTTTGATGGGGCGCGAAATGGACCCCTTGACGACGCGTATGCCATCCTTCGAATCAACGATAAATACGGCCTCTATAGCTATGATGGCCAGGAGTTATTACCGCCAATTTATGATGGCTTAGAATATTATGGTTTCGATGTAATCTACGTCACAATGGGAACTGAAAAGTATCTAATGAACATCGCTACAGGCGAAAAATTTACAGAAGAATGGGAAGAGGACTATTAACAAGTATGATTGTCCTTCTAGCTTTCGTGAGTGATGGTCAGAAGGATATTACGAGCATGTTTCCATTGAAATGGAAGGTCAAAATTGGTGTCACAACCTACAGAACGAATATGGCGTTTCATGAAGGGCATATCTACATTGGATCGAATGGAGAAGATCGAAACACAAAGCTAGATAAGTTGGATGGAGTCTATAAAATTGATGCGAAAACAGGAGAAATCATGCATCAATTTCAATCGCTCCTGATAGGAGATAATGACGTGAATGGGGTTGTAATTGGCAACGGCCGAATTTACTTTGGAGGAGACGACAGGCATTTTTATTGTTATGATCTGAAGACAAAGAACGAAGTGTGGAAGAGACGTGTAGGTTTTGATGTTGAAAGTTGTCCCGTTTTAGCCGATATGAATGGTGACCAAAAGCTCGATGTTATTTTCAATGCTGAAGAATCTGGAGTAACCGTTTTGGATGGTATTTCGGGAGAATTGATTTGGTTCAACGATACAATAATAAATCACAGCGGAAATATGACTCCAGCAGTTTTTGATCTAAATGGTGATGGAACTCCAGATGTTGTAACTGCTGGCAGAGGAGAACCTAATTCTTCTGCAGTTGCTGCTTGGAAAATGGCGCATTATGGTGACTACCATTTCGCATTGGACGGTAAAACGGGAGAGATTATGTGGGTTCAAGAGTCGGGAGCGGGCATTCATGCTTCTCCATGCATTCGCTTGCAAGACGGAAAAATTACGATCGCAGGATTGGATGCATATGGCGAACTCACCTACATGGATCATAAAGGCAATCAAATTTTTGGAGCTGAGTATGGTTACGATAGTTATTCCTCCCCAATATTGAGTAAAAATGACAGAATGATCGTTGGGGTGAGAAACAAAATTTCAGTCACGGGAATTGCTCCTGAGTACATTTATACAAATGAAGAAGAAGGCTACACCTATATTAGTCAAGATGGCCCCTACGAAGCCATAGAGATGGGAGGCACACTATCTGCAACACCTGTTGTAGCAGACATTCTAGGCAATGGAAAATTACAAATCATTGTTGCTGATGAATCGGGAACATTGATTATTACTGATGAAGACTGCAAGGTAACGGAAGGCTTTAAAATACCTACAGGAGCTGAAGCATCTTGTTTTATCCAAGATATTGATGGAGATGGTCAACTTGAATTACTCGTCGCAGACCTGAATGGATATTTGTATTGTTACGACACGAAATCAAGTGGTGAAGTCTTCTGGGAATCATATCGTGGAAACAAGTTAAATACTGGCGTTGCTGAGTTGGATTAAGTGAATGCAAGCCAGGTTTACTGTTACGTTGCTTCTTAAAAAGACTCATCGAGTCTTCGAAACTGATAATCATTCGCTCAAGTTCTTTGATGAAGTCTTGTCCAAGATTCCCATGTAAATTATCTGCCTACCTGAAACACCTCCAACTCAAAGCTTTCGCCTTAGGAAACATCTTCGACACGTTGGGAAACTATCACTTAAATTTCAAGTGACTATACCATAGCTTTGGTAAAAACAAAACAAAAGAGATGAAAAAATTAGCACTTATAGTTATCGCATTAGGATTGGGTCTTTCAACAAGTTTCGCTGGAAATGGAGACAAGGACAAGTCAGAAGATAGAGATCAACAGGTAAGCGTAACTGGAAAGCAGACGCAAGACCTCGTCTACTTTAAATTATTAATGATCAATGAATCTACGGATGGAGTTTATTCGATGGTCAAGAAGTTTGATGATGGAACTTTTGTTTCTGTGGCCATCCGAAATTTTTATGCGAATTGCATTGATGCCCCATTAATGTACAGTTTTGTAGATAGAGATCTTTCTGATGAAGATGTGACTTATGTACTCTATAGAATTTCTGATGGCAGCGAAGTAGTTCAATCATGGAGATATTGTGCCGATAAAAAAGAACTTTGTGAAGCATCCACTTCAGAGGTCTTCCATGCAATGAATAACTAAGGAGAATCTTTTCAAGTAGCCCTTTATGGCTAAGCCCAGGAACTGCCCAATTATTTTTAATAAGTGGGCGTTTCCAATTCTTCTACCTTCGCTAAATCAAAACTTACTTCTTTGTTCTTTTACCACGATAGTAGGTTGCTTTAGAATCAGTGCCATTGTTATGATCAGCACTATCGACAACAAATGAATCTCTATTAGCGTTTGGCAAGGTTGATCTCAGATAAAAAACAATCTTTTCATCACGTGAATATTTCCGACCAAGAACTTCGAAGCTGCTAGGTTTTGCACCTGGAATGACCTCACTATCACAATACACACGATTCTTATCTTTGGTAAATCCCCACATTAAAATTTCAAAGGATTCAGAATCAACATCCTCTAAAATTTGCCCTTTAGAGTATACGTTATTTGCGTCTTTGTAGTAACCACACCCCAAATCGGCAAAGGTGCTTGCATCACTATTTTCAAAAACTTCAGTTCGATAACAAATGCGGACACCATCAGTCCCCATTCCACTTAAGCCAATGAGTTTGAATTTACTTCCATCCATCTCGGGAACTATCTGACCGTGGGTGTATACGTTGTTTTTGTCTCGCATATAATAGTAATCCACCATTTCGTATGATTCGCCGTCAGAACCTTCCAATTTCTGTCCATTGTAGTAGACAAATTGTGAGTCGCGGGCATATCCCATTTCCTCAATCCTGAAAGTGGTAGCATCAGCATCTTCAATTTGGATACCAGAATAATACGCGTGCACGTTATCCTTCCCATAACTATAACAGCTTCCATTTGAGTTCTTATCACAGAGGGTTCCAAAAGTCTTGGGATCGGCACCTTCAATTACCTGGATTTCCTCTGCTGAGCCAAAACCTCCTCTTGCCGCGCTATAGTATACATGACTGCCATCCATAGCATAGGGTGTATATGGAAGTGCTAGAAAAGCTTTAGCATTCACGATTTTTTGTGCTTTTCCATTGCTGTAGACATAGTTCACGTCCCGGATGAAATTTCCTACGATTTCTAGTGAAGCAGCATCACCACCAGCAACTAGATTAAAAGTATCCTGATCAGAACTATAATACAATTTGTCTCCTTTCTTATAGTATCCATTTGAACCATAGAAACTTGCTCCTTCAATGTCGTAAAAACCTTTTTTCTCACGCTCCATTCTTTCATGATGCTCCTGATCTTGCATCATGCTTGTTCCACATCTAAATTCCCGATGAAGTGGAAAATCTTCTCCATACGTGTCTTCATGATCGTAAGATGATTGACAGTCCTGAGCATTCAAGGGGTTATTAATCAAGCAAGTACAAATACTAAGAAGGGGTATGAGTAACATCTTCCTTTGGAAAAGAAGAGAGCAAGTTGGTGTTCGCTTAAGCGTAAGAAAAAGATTCATAGTAGATCAACTTTGTATACACAGTTGGTACAACTTCATTGCTATTAAGTTCAATCATAACAATCTAATCCTTTAGAAATCAACATAACATCGTAAAAAGGCCGAGTAGATGTTTTTGAATCGAACAGAATTTAAGCAGCTGGCAACGTGCGGAATTCCGCAAATGGAAACAGTAGTAATACGCAACAAAACGAGTGATACTCGCGCTAAGAATTGGTAGTTTTAGCTAGATTGATTCACGTTCATTCTCATAGTTTTACAGGAGGTTCTTTCAGTACCATTTGATGGCTAATCGAACTTCAATGCTAACCACTAATATGAATCGAGACTCTCACTATGAACCTAACTGGTCATCTTAGCGTTTTAAATAGACTCATTTATTACGAACTGATTAATTACAATGAAGTTGACCCATTGGTTGTTTTCTTTCATGATGCCTTGGGAAGTGTTGCTCAATGGAAAGACTTTCCACTTCAAATAAGTAAAAAATTACAGCTGCCATGTTTAGTTTATGATCGACATGGACATGGACTTTCTGAACCTTCTCCACTTGGAAAAAGGACACGCAAATACTTGGAAAACGAAGCTGAACTTTGCTTCAAGGAATTATTAAAAGGGTTGAAGATTAATGTTCCTTTGATTTTAGTTGGACATAGTGATGGAGCTACAATTGCATTAGTTGCAAGTGCTGAGATGCAGAGCAAAATTATTGGGACAATTTCCATTGCAGGACATGTCTTTTTAGAAGATGATGCTGTAACTGGAATTGAAGAAACAGTTCGATTATACAGCAAAAATGCGGCTGGACTTCGTGATAAATTAGCAGTTTTCCATGGTGATAAAACAGATGCTTTGTTCGAAAGTTGGCACTCTATCTGGCTTTCTCCAGAATACCGCGAATGGAATATCGTAGAAAGCCTTAAAAATATTGCAACACCCCTATTAGTGATTCAAGGGAGTGACGATGAATATGCAACACTTGATCATCCCTACATCATACAGGCTAATGTCTCTGGACCCTCTGAAGTTTGGATTGCAGAAAAGTGTGGACACCTTCCCCACAAACAACTTCCAGAAGAAATAACGTCTAAAATAGCATCTTTTTATAGCATGAATATTTCACCCAATTAAATAGTATATGTCAATGTCGAACAACATTTTAAAAGGAAAAAAAGGAATCATTTTTGGTGCATTAAATACGGAATCAATTGCCTGGCAAGTTGCTCAAAAGTGTCATGATGAAGGTGCTACTTTCGTGCTTACGAATACAGCAGCATCCATCAGAATGGGAGAGTTAGCAAAATTAGCCGATTATACAAACAGTCTAATTATTCCAGCAGATGCTTCAAATGTCGAGGACCTCGAAAAATTGGTTAAAGAGTCAATTGAGCATCTAGGAGGAAAAGTAGATTTTGTACTTCACTCTGTGGGCATGTCTCGAAATATTCGAAAGCAGCTTCCTTATCAGGACATATCCTATAATTTTTTATCTGAAACCCTAGATGTCTCAGCAATTTCATTGCATAAATTGGTTCGGGCGTTAATTGATACAGACGCTTTGAATGAACATGCTTCCATTCTTGCCATGACGTACATTGCAGCACAACGAACATTTCCTGGGTACAGTGATATGGCTCAAGCCAAGGCATTAATTGAAAGCATTGCCCGCAGTTTCGGAAGTTATCTTGCTAAGCATAAAAAAGCTCGAATTAATGTGATCTCTCAATCACCCACTTTGACATCTGCAGGATCAGGAATTAAGAACTTTGTCGATTTTCATGCTTTCGGGGAATTAATGTCGCCATTAGGAAATGCAACAGCTGAGGAGTGTGCAGATTATTGTGCAACGTTATTCTCAGATTATACAAGGAAAGTTACAATGCAAACGCTCTATCACGATGGTGGATTTTCTTCCGTTGGTCTAAGTGAAAAAATGGCAGCTCTGCTTCCACAAGATTCTTCTTCAATCTAACTAATTCAATTAATCATGGAAAATACGACCGATTACAATTACAAGAACATCTTAGTTTACCCTTCATACGAGCCAAACATAGCTTTAATAAAACTGAATCGTCCACGCGTTCATAATGCATTATCACTCGAGCTTATGGAAGAGCTTGGGGATGCAATTGGCAATCTCGAAAAAGAAGTTGAGGTTCGAGCTGTTGTGATAACGGGGAGTGATATTTCTTTTTCTTCAGGTGCAGATTTGAAAGAAGTAATGTACAAGGAGTCGATCGAACTATTGGTCCTTGATCAGTTTAAAATATGGGATCAAATCACGAAGTTCAAAAAACCATTGATTGCTGCCATTTCTGGCTGGTGTGTTGGTGGTGGATGTGAAATGGCAATGCTTTGCGACCTCATTGTGGCTTCGGAAACGGCTCAATTTGGACAACCTGAAATTCGTCGTGGAATTGGTTCTGGTGCTGGCGGAACTCAACGAATGCCAAGAGCAATTGGCAAGGCAAGAGCAATGGAGATGATTTTAACGGGTGAGTTCATTGATGCAGAATCTGCTTTAAACCTTGGGCTAATTAATCGCGTTTATCCAGTTGATTCCTATTTGGAAGGAGCACTTGAGTTCGCTCGGAAAATCAAAAAATTACCACCTCTCGCAGTGACACTTGCAAAAGAGTCTGTTCTGCATTCATACAATTCTCCACTGAATGAAGGTCTCGTATTTGAGCGTAAAAACTACTATTTACTGTTCTCATCTGAGGATCAGAAAGAAGGAACGCGCGCATTTCTTGACAAACGAGATGCACATTACGTCGGGAAATAATTAGTGAGACATACTAGAATACACCTTAATATTTTTCATCGATGAAACGAGTAGTCATTACAGGAATGGGCACTGTTAACCCAATTGGCAATTCAGTGAATGAATTTTGGGAAGCATTGAGCCACGGAAAAAATGGCATTGCCCCAATTACGAAGTTTGATACGTCAAATTTCAAAACGACGTTTGCAGGAGAAATTAAAAACCTTGATTATTCTAGCTTCCTATCAACAAAGGAAGCGCGAAAAATGGACGATTTTACCAAGTATGGTATGGTCTCCACAATCGAAGCAATGGAACAGGCCAATCTTGATCTTGAAACGATTGATAAAACGAGATGTGGTGTAATTTGGGGATCTGCAATTGGTGGAATGAAAACATTTCAAGAAGAAATTAGAGACTATTATGCCAATGGGGAAGTGCCTCGATTTAATCCGTTCTTCATCCCAAAAATAATCCCTGATATTGTCGCTGGATTGATCGCAATCAAGTATGGTTTTATGGGTGTAAATTTCGCATCTGTATCGGCATGTGCATCTTCAACCCATTCGATTATTTTGGCTTTTCAAAACATTCAACTTGGAAAGGCTGATGTTATTGTTGCCGGAGGATCTGAAGCTGCTGTTACTGCATCTGGGATTGGTGGTTTCAACTCATTTAAGGGACTCTCCCAACGAAATGATTCACCAGAAACAGCCTCGCGCCCATTTGATGTAAATCGAGATGGATTTGTCGTTGGTGAAGGAGCTGGCACGCTCATCCTTGAAGAGTTTGAACACGCAAAACGACGAAATGCTACCATTCTTGCTGAAGTTAAAGGTGGTGGAATGACGTGTGATGCATACCATATTACGACCAGTCATCCAGAAGGTCTTGGCGCTTATTTTGCCTTTAAGGAAGCCTTACGAGAAGCAAAATTGTCGATTGATGCAATTGATTATATCAATACACATTCTACTTCAACACCAGTTGGGGACATCAGCGAAATGATGGCTATAAAACGATTGGCAGAAGAATGTGATGGCCCATCAGATTTTTTGGTTTCTTCAACTAAGTCAATGACAGGACATCTATTGGGAGCAGCTGGTGCCGTTGAACTAATTGCCTGTATTCTTTCCATGAAGAATGGATTGGTGCCACCAACAATCAACACAACCAACATTGACCCAAAAATCCCGTTGGAAAAACACATTTTATTGAAAAACGCTCAGAAAAAA
>JBLHON010000111.1:0-11080 GCA_047621865.1 Crocinitomicaceae bacterium
CCGCCAAGAATGAGAGTGGAACATAGGTCATTGATGAATAATGAATGATTTTAGTTGTCGTGATACTAAAGAGAATTAAAACCACCCAGAAAAGACAAAGCATCCACATACGAATGTCTAATGGAGTAGAGTCCTTCTTTCGATAGAACATAGGCAATGCGAAAACAGACATGGGGAAGCAGCCAAGTGCTACAACTACAAAATGATAATAGAATGGCTGTTCATGCCCAGCTACTGGTGTTTTAAACAATTCAATTTGGTATTCGATGAATTGTTGAATGATGTCAAAACCGTTCTGTGCTACTTCGAGAGAGAGCCATCCAGCTATGATAACAAACATTCCAGCAAGGAATAATAGAATGCTTTTCACTGAAGGAAATACCTTAAAACGTTTGATGATCACATAGGTAGTAAAAGTCAACCCAAGTAGGAGGAAGCCAACTGGACCTTTAGTGATGACACTTAAGCCAGAGAAAATCCCCGCGAGAAGTGCAAGTTTCCAGAGTGACTCGCCATCTTTGGCAAGTACACGAATCATAAAGTATACAGAGAGAAAAATAAAATAGTTGAAGACAGGGTCAATGATTCCTGACTTGAAATAGACATGTGGCAAGATAGATGCAAAAAACACCAATGCCCAAATGATTCCAAATTTTGCTGAAAAATGGCGTTTGCCAATCTTATAGAAAGTAAAGAGATAAAGTGCTCCAAAAAGTGCATTGGGCAATCGTGCAGCAAATTCGCCAATCCCAAACGATTTCATGGCGGCAACTTGAAGCCAAAAGAAGAGAGGAGGCTTTTCCCAGAAAGGCAAGTAGTTTACCTGTACGCGAAGGTAATCTCCACTTTGGATCATCTCACGAGCAGACTCAGCGAAATTGATTTCATCCCAATCAAATAAGTGTACGTAGCCTAGTCCAACGAGAAAAAATGCAGACAACAGAGCGAGAAATCCATAGGTGAATTTCCGTTGGGAAGCTATGCGATCTAGGAGAGACATGAGTACGATTCGTTTGCAGCTAAGTTAGCAACTAGGAATGGAACATCTTTGATTTCGCGAATCCGATTTTATTGAAAAAGTATTTCCAAGAAACACCAAGTACACCCATTCCATACTTAGCACTGCGTCTGAAGTTGATAGATGAAGCATCATCGAAATATTTTGTTGGGCAGGTAATTTCCGCGATTTCAAATCCTTTGTAGAAGATTTGAGCCAACATTTGGTTGTCAAAAATGAAATCATCAGAATTGATGTTGTAATTAATTCCTTCCAATACTTCCTTTGAGAACATTCTGTACCCAGTATGGTATTCAGAGAGCTTCTGATTCATCAAGATATTCTGTGACAATGTCAAAATTCGATTGGCTACATATTTGTACCAAGGCATTCCACCTTTTTTTGCTCCTTTCCCAAGGATGCGCGAACCAATGACCACAGGATAAACACCATTCGCGATCAGGTGCGCCATACTTTCAATTAGTTTTGGCGTATACTGATAATCGGGGTGAAGCATTACAACAATATCGGCATCCAATTCCAACGCCTTATTGTAACAAGTCTTTTGGTTTCCGCCATAGCCTTTGTTGACTTCATGACGAATCACATGATGGATTCCAATTTCTTTAGCGAGCGCGGAAGTATCATCGCTACTTTTGTCGTCTACAAGAACAACCTCATCTACGATATCAAATGGAATCTCATCATAGGTGCGCTGAAGGGTCTTAGCAGCATTGTAAGCTGGAAGAATAACAACAAGTTTTTTTCCCTTTATCATATTGGATTTTCAAAAAATGTACTGCAAAACTAAAACAATCATTTGAATTTATAGAGATCGTTAAAAATCTTGTCGGAACGTGTGAACATCATTGTGATTTTCTTCAATCTGATCCTTGATTTTCTTGATCGCCTTTGTGAGGATAAAGACGTCTTTTGGAGCATTTTGCGCCAGCCATCTAATACTTAAAGACTCCTCTTCAACTGCCATAGCAATGTGATAAAGCACTTCAAAATCGTGAACCAGAAGCCAACGTTGAGCACTTTCATTGCCTTCTGCTGCATTAATCATTGCGAGTAAATGGGCATAACCATGCGCTTGAAGCCAATTTCGTGCTTCATCTTTCAAGTAAATCGCGTACGTTGCCATGCACAATTCCTCATAGCCATTATCCTTCAGCCAGAGCATGATCTCATCATTGCCCAAAACAGCCTGACTCCACGCAAGAATAATCTTCGGCGGATAATCAATCTTATTCAAAGGGACACTCGAGAGTTCCCCTGCCTTTATTTTTCTTCGTTTCTTTTTAAACCAATTAGCCATTTCCGTAGAATAAATATGAAATTATAATGGCCGCAATAATCCCTGCTAAATCTGCTAATAGCCCGACTCCAGCAGCATATCGCGTATTCTTAATTCCAACTGAACCAAAATAAACTGCGAGGACATAAAACGTCGTCTCAGTGCTACCTTGCATTGTGGCAGCAATCTTTGTCTGCAGAGAATCCGCGCCGTGCGAATTAATAATATCCTGGAGGGCAGCTCTCGCTCCACTTCCAGAAAGAGGCTTCATCAATCCAACAGGCATTGCATCCACCCACTCCAACGCAGTTATACCTGCCATTATTGCAAGCTCCCGAATTCCCTGAAGAACAGCATCCATAGATCCAGATGCACGAAAGACAGAAATGGCCGCCAACATAGCTATTAAATAGGGGATGATCTTAATGGCTACAGCAAATCCATCTTTGGCTCCTTCTACAAATGATTCGTAGACATTGACTTTTTTCCTGACTGCCAAGATTATAAAGCCAATAATAATTACAAAGATCAATGTGTTTCCAAAGAGGTTAGAGATCAGTTCACTGTTTTCGGGATGCGTAGTAATATAATAAAGTAGTGCTCCAAGTAATGCAGTAATGGAGCCAAGGTAGGCCAGAACAACTCGATTTAGAAGATTGATCTTTTGTCGAATGGAGACCATAATTAATCCTATGATTGATGCACAATAAGTTGCCATCAGGATAGGAAGGAAAACACTCGAAGGTGATCCCATTTTATTGGAAGCAAGAATTGCGAAAACTGAAACAGGAATAATGGTTAAACCTGAAGTGTTCAAGACCAAGAACATTATTTGCGCATTTGATGCTTTCTCCTTCTCTGGATTCAATTTCTGTAATTCCCCCATTGCCTTTAATCCAATAGGAGTGGCGGCATTGTCAAGTCCTAACATGTTCGCGCTAAAATTCATCATCATCGCGCCAACTGCTGGATGATCTTTAGGCACTTCAGGAAAGAGTCGTGAGAATAATGGTGCTACAAGACGCGTTAAATGACGAATTGCTCCACCATCTTCACCCACTTTCATGATTCCCATCCACAGGCAAATCATCCCTGTAAGTCCTATGGATATAGTGAAGCCAGTTTCTGCCGCAGAGAAAAGTGAGTCTACGAGATCTTTGAAAACCATCATGTCCTGCCAGAAGATTAGTTTGCATGTGGCTACTACAAAAGCAACCAAGAACATTCCAATCCATATTCGATTCAATAACATGCTGCAAGATCGTTGTTTATTTTCCTGTCTGCACCTAGGATTAAAGATAATATCAACAAAAAGACGTTAACACACTTTGTTGAATAAATAACAGAAAGGTATAAATAAAACATAACGTTGATAAAACAACTTATTCACCGATAGCTATACTTTACTCAATGAGAACCCCCTTTGCTAATTGATGGAAAGTCTTCATATTCAGTTATTGTATCCGTAGAGTTAGGAGCATTTGAAGCAATGAAAATTTATCCAAATCCTTCAAATGGAAATGACTTAAACATGAACGTTCCCTTTGATGGTGAGTATGAAGTACAGATCATTTCGGCAAGTGGACAACTTCTTTACAGCGAGAATACTTCTGGCAGCTCAGTGAGCTTAAGAGATCTCAATTTAGAGGGTGGTGTTTATCTAGTTAGAGCGACAGACCAATCAACTTCACTTACTGAGCGATTAATCGTTCGATAAGTCTGTGCAGAGCTTGACAAAATTCTCAAGGATGATTGCTCCATGATTTCCTGATACTTCAGGATGGAACTGAACTCCAAAGATTTTCTTCTTCTGATGCTGCATGGCTTCATTGACACAAGCATCAGAAGAGGCAACAAGCTGAA
Organism: Crocinitomicaceae bacterium; assembly: GCA_047621865.1. Taxonomy (GTDB): domain Bacteria; phylum Bacteroidota; class Bacteroidia; order Flavobacteriales_D; family Crocinitomicaceae; genus UBA4466. The sequence goes on from JBLHON010000111.1 coordinate 4,161, forward strand.
AACCTGCAGGAATGGAGACTGCTTCACAATGATCTTCCATCATTTGAAGTTCACTAGGAAGGCGATTAAAAAGTGGACAATCTTCATAGACTTCAACTGTTTGCCAATCTCTATCTTCCCGCATTCGATTTCCAAATGCTCCATGCATCAAACCAATTAATTGATGTCCAAAGCAGATTCCAAATACAGGCAGAGATGTTTCTTTAATCCAACGCATCTTTTCAAGATAGGGCTCGGGATCAACTTCTGTAATAAGGATAGGAGCGCCAGAAATGATTACTCCCTGAATGCCTTCCAGGATACTTAACTCAAAATCAAAAAAGGAAACAACCTTGATGTCCATGAACTCATATGTGATCTGTTCAATGTATTTGGTTTTGTTGCTCCCACAATTGATAATAAGTATCATAGCATGATTTCTGCGATTCCTTGACGTACAATTTCTGCCTGACCACTTGTGCAATCCACGATCGTAGATGCTTCAAGGTTTCCATAGCCTCCGTCAATAATCAATTCTACCTTTGAATCATAACGCTCATAAATAGCATATGGATCCACGAAATAATCTTTGATTTCATCTTCATTATCGTGCAGCGAAGTTGTTGCTACAGGATTCCCAAGTTCTTCGACAATTGCACGAATTATCGCATTGTCAGGAATTCGAATTCCAATCTCCTTGCGATTGGTATCGAACAAACGTGGAACTTCATTGTTGGCATTCAGAATGAAGGTAAATGGACCGGGAAGTGATCGATTTAAGAGTTTGTACGTCGGTCGATCTATTTGTCGAACGTAATCTGAGAGGTTACTCAAGTCTGAGCAAATGATTGAGAAACGCGCCTTACTGAGTTTAATTCCTTTCAAAACTGCGAGCTGCTTTAGTGCCTTCTTGTTGCGAAGATCACAGCCCATTGCATACACTGTATCTGTTGGGAAAATAATAATCTTACCCTTTCGAAGTGCTTCAACCACTTGATCAATCAAGCGTTTATCAATATTATGTTCTTTAATTTCTATTAGCATCCTCTATTCGCATTAGTCGTTGAAAAGCGTACAACTGATTGCATAATGGTCGCTAAGCTTCTCTTTTTGAATGACAAAATTACGAGAACCCATGGATTGGTCGTGAAAAATGTAATCAATTCTTCCAGCGGGAACATTTCCAGCATATGTAGAGCCGAGTCCAATTGAAGTATTTCGATAAGCATCTACCAAGCTCTGATTGAATTGATTGTACGCATACGACATTGGTGTATCATTAAAATCTCCACAAACTATTATTGGATGAGGTGAAGATTTCATGTGTGCTACTACCTTCTTTGCTTGTTCTGCACGAATAGGGTAGGCTTGCAATATTTTCCGAACGAGCTTGAAAGCTTGAGAGTTTTCTTCTGCTGCGTGCGAATTCTCTTCATTGAAAAGCGCGTAGTCATCCTTTTGGAAATGAATTGATTGTAAGTGAACGTTGTACACTCTGAATGTATCTAACTTCTTCACGATATCTGCATAGATGCAATAGTTAAACGTTTTATCGATTTCAGAAAATGAGACCTCACCTTTTCGAATCATCTTGTGTTTCGAGAATATAGCAACTCCAAAAGATTGGTTTCCGTAAGTTGTTCGAGTGAGTCTGGTGTGAACGTGTTCTGCTTTCAATAGTTTTTGAAGAGAATCTATTGTATTTACTCCATAAGGAGGCTCTTGATGGTAAAATTCTTGAAAGCAGTAGATATCTCCTTTCTGCTTCTGCAAAAAATCAAAAATTTGTCCGCGTGTTTGCGCACTCTCCTTTGGTGATGGATTGTAGAGATCAAAAAGACGAACGTTGTAACTAATGAGCTTTAGTTCTGTTTTTTTTGTGGTATTTGCATCATCCCATCCAAAGCAAAATGTTCGAAAGTGTAGTTTTCCGCCTATGAGAATAGCTGCTATGATTACCCAATAGAGTTTTGAGCGCATGATCATCCAGGTGACTAATAAGAGAACGTTCCCCAGAATGATTAGCCAATAAGCGAGTCCAAATAGCGGGAGTACGCGAACTGTTTGCGGATGGATGTAAATGCTTAAATAAGAAAGTAAGAGCGCAAAAACGGCAATGCAGGTAAGTGCAATTAGAATGTTTCTGAATCGAAATATCTTATTTAGCCTATCCATTATTGCTTTGCTTGAAAAGGAAGTCTTTCTCTTTCCTGGTCAAGGATTCGTATCCCGATTTTGAGATTTTGTCAAGGATTCGATCCACTTGTTCTTGACGGCCGACAGAGTCCACGCGATATTCATCGTCCGTTTTCATACGTGAATTCTTATCCACCTTCAATCTTTTCTTAGAGGGCTTTCTTCTGAATAAATTTTGAATTCGATCGCCAAATCGCTGAGTGATATTAATAATATTACTAGGGCTAGAAAGCTGGAGCACGGAAATCATTCCCAAAGTTGCTCCCCCAAGGTGGGCAAAGTGTGCTGTTCCATCATTCTCTCCCAATTTAATGAAATCCAATAGGAAATAGACGCCCCCAATGATGTACATCTGAACGGGAAGAATTCCAAAAAGATTCACCTTCATGCGAGGTTTATGCACGGCTATCGCAATAATAATAGCCATTACGGAACCAGAAGCTCCAATAACTGTATTTGGTAATACTGCTGGAAATATTTGCGCAACCATTTCGAAAACTCCACCTAAAATCCCACCTAGTAGATAGGTGTAAAAGAGTCTTTTTTGACTAAAGAGCGACAAAAATAATTTTCCCGCGAAATACAGGAAGATCATGTTCGTTAATAAATGAAGGAATGAATAATGCGCAAAAATTGAGGTAAAGAGTCCCCAAGGATGAGTAATAAAAATCCCAGGTTCAGTCTGCAACTCGAAAATATTCATTAAATATACTCCAATTGTTCCTTCAACTTCCCCTCCAGAAAGTCGGCCAATAACACCAAGTAAATTGATGAGCAAGAAGATGACCACATTCGCGAAAATGAGTTGGATCATCACGCCTCCAGTTCTATACTGGTGCTTTATTTCTTCTGATATAGAGCGTTGTGTTTGCATTATTTAAACAAATTTTTCAATAGAAATTATTGCGGTCCTTTCGCCAAAGTCGAATCATTATGAATCCAAAGAGCATACCACCAAGGTGAGCAAAATGGGCAACAGAATCATCTGGGTTATTTTCGTATCCTTGATATAGTGCTAAGCCCATCAGTATCAAAGCAATCCACTTAGCTTTTATTTTAACAGGGGGGAAGAGCAATTGAAATTCTGTATTTGGAAAGAGCAAAGCAAATGCTGCCAAGAGGCCATAAATTGCTCCTGATGCTCCAACTGTAGGAACAACATAGTGATTAGAAGCAGCAATTGGCCGAAAGCTGGATGTCCATTGAATCATTCCATTGCCAACACTATGTACATTTTCAACGAAAATTTCTGGGAAGAAGGCTCCCGTTTGATAGTACAATTCAATAGCGTGAACCAATAAGTACAGGAATGCGGCACCTAAAGCTGTGACAAAATAAAAGATAAAAAAGCGTTTTTTACCCCAATATCGCTCTAAATGAGAACCAATCACCACAAGCCCAATCATATTAAAAAGTAGATGGGAGAAACTGCTGTGCATGAAAAAATGCGTCACAATTTGATATGGAGCAAAGAATTGCGAGCTTGGGTAATACATTCCAAGATGCCTTGAAAGGTGCACTCCTTGTTGTTGCAATAGAATCGTAGCCAAGAAGAAGAGCACATTGATGATGAGCAGGTTCTTGGTGACATCGGGAATATTGCTGAACATATTTTTTAACATATACTTACTTAAATTTTTGATCGATGATGTCTACGTTTAACGTATCTATAATTTTTTTATTTCCGGGTGTATACATATGGTTCTCACACTGAAATAAGCTCTCGATTAAATGCTCTACAGCTTCTTTTGTGTTGAGATTTAGCGCTCGATATGATGCTGCTCGAGCAATCGCGTGAACGAGTTCATGTGCAATATCTCCCTTGTCAATTTCGCGGTGTGCAATCGTTTCAATGATGCGATCCAATGCTTTGTGAATCGTTTCATTTTCGAGTACACTTGGTACGGAACTTAAGGACAATTCTCCTTCGTTAAGTTCGCCAATAAATCCTAACTGAACGAGCATAGTACGATTCTCTTTCCACGCTGTACCCTCATTTTTGGAAAGCTCTTTCTCAATTGGAAAGAGGAGTGCCTGAGATTCTATAGGATTCGAAATGAATGAGTTAATCATACTTGTATAAATGATCTGTTCATGTGCTCTTTGCGTATGAATGACCATAAAACCTGACTTGCTCGGCATCAGTACGTACTTGCCTTTAATCAAATAATCAGAAGCCCTTGGAATATCATCACTTGTGATTAATTCTTGCTGTGATGCACTTGTTTCCTCCTCATCAATCGTATAGAACTTTTCCCAATCTTCCGATTTTGCCTCTTCAGTTCCAAATCCATGTTTGTGAATAGCTTCCGAAAAATTTTCAGCTTTTTTACCTTTGCCATCTCTAGAACTGTCTGCTGCAGTCGTCTTAAATGGGTTGTAATCTTTATTGACTTTTATTTGAGGTTCGACAGGCTGCGAATTCCGAGTAGATGACGGAAGATCAAAACTAGTTTCACGTTCAAAATCCAACGTTGGAGCAATATTGTAGCGCCCAAGTGCCTGACGAATACTGCTTAGGATGATTGAATAAATATATTTCTCTTCTTCAAACTTAATTTCTGTCTTCGTTGGATGCACATTGACATCAATCTTTTGTGGGTCGACATCTAAATAGATGAAGTAACCTGCGAAGGTTGAGTTTTGGAGCAATCCTTCAAATGCCTTCGTTACAGCATGATTGAAGTAAGCACTCTTAAAAAACCGATTATTTACGAAGAGATATTGCTCCCCACGTGTTTTTCGCGCGAATTCTGGCTTGAGTACAAAACCTTTTAAATCAACTATGTCGCTCTTTTCATCAATAGGCACTAAACGGTCGTTTGATTTCTTCCCTAAAACGTCCACAACGCGTTTTCGCAAGACGCCAGGCGTCAAGTTATGGATCTCTACATCATTGTGATGCAATGAAAAATGAACTTCGGGATGAGAGAGTGCTACCCGCTCAAATTCGTCTTGGATATGTCTAAATTCGACTTGATTTGATTTCAAGAAATTCCGTCGTGCTGGAACATTGTAGAACAAATTCTTTACTTGAAATGACGTTCCTGTAGGTGTTACAGCTTCCTCTTTTGATTTTATCTTACTTCCTTCAATCGTTATACTAATTCCTGTTTCATCATCAGCGCGCTTAGTATTCATTTGAATATGCGCAATTGCGGCTATGGAAGCCAATGCCTCTCCACGAAAACCTTTTGTAGTTAACGCGAATAAATCATCAGCCTTGCGAACCTTACTGGTTGCGTGTCGTGCAAAACAGAGCTCGGCATCAGCAGCAGACATTCCACCACCACTGTCTACAACTTGAATGAGCGATTTACCAGCTTCCTTGATGTTTATCTCAATTTTCGTCGCCTCAGCATCAATTGCATTCTCCATCAATTCTTTGACAACAGAAGCAGGCCGTTGAATTACTTCTCCCGCAGCGATTTGATTCGCAATGTGATCTGGCAGCAACTGAATTAGATTACTCATAATGGCTTACCACAGATTGTTCACGATATTATCAACTTCATTGACTCCATTAAAAAGGAGGTAACCTAATGCTAGTAAGACAACTAGTAAGATGATAATTCTAATATTGGAACTTCTTTGTTCTTTTTGGCGATATTCTGCACGTGAATATTCATTGCGCAAATTCCCTCTAAGCATTTCGCGGCGTTCCTCGTCGGAAATCTCACCACTCTCAAGTTTCTTGAATTGCTCACGTTTTTGCGCAAGCTTTTGTTTCCTCTCATCATAATACATGGGAGAAAAGCCAAAGCGTTTATGCTCAGTGTTACTATTTAAAAATCGTATTTTCATGACGTTCTTTCACAAATTTAACAATTATTCTCGGTGGATTTTCGTTAAAAAACTGCAAAAAGTGTACCTAGATGATAGTTTCTGACAGATCGTCATTGATCTTTGGATTAGTTATTGATTGATTAAATGTGGATAAGTATCCAAAAGGTCTGGAAATAGTAGTACAGCAACCCTTATTTTTGAACTTATGAGCCGTCTCCTCTCCATACGATTTTTGTCATTCGCACTACTAGTGTGCGTTGGCGTTGTGTCCTTATCAATTAATAAACCGCCCCCGAATAGCACGGGCAAGATCGTCCCAGCAGAAAGTGTATGGGTCGATACGCAACTCAAGCAAATGTCGCTCGATGAAAAAATCGGACAATTCTTCATGGTGGCAGCCTTTTCGAATAGAGGAGAAGAGCATTTTAAATCACTGGATTCAGCCGTAACTATGCATCACGTTGGTGGATTGATCTTTTTCCAAGGACAACGTTTGAATCTAAAAACAGTGATTAATCGTTTTCAAAAGAAGGCAAAAACTCCATTACTTGTTGGTATGGATGCAGAGTGGGGCGTTCAGATGCGTCTCTTTGGTGAAGATCGCTTTCCTTATAATTATACCATAGGTGCTGCTAATGATCCAAAATTGACGCGTACGATTTCAGAAATGATCGCGCAGGAATGCAGAGAGTTGGGAGTTCACATCAATTTCGCTCCAGTAGCAGATGTTAATAGTAACCCAGATAATCCGGTAATTGGATTTCGCTCTTATGGAGAAAATCCCGTAAATGTTTCCGCTCATGTTCAAGCCTGTGTGCTTGGAATGGAATCTCAAGGAGTGTTGACAAGCATTAAACATTTTCCAGGTCATGGTGATACAGACATGGATTCGCATTATGATTTACCACTTGTAGATAATTCGTATACCCATATTAACGCAATCGATTTTGCTCCTTTTC
>JBLHON010000112.1:0-10993 GCA_047621865.1 Crocinitomicaceae bacterium
GAGAAACAGGAGTACGCGTTTTATCATGTTCTAAGAAGAGCAATTACCCAAAGTTAGTTGATTCTTTTAGCTTTCATTTATAGCTAAAAAAAGAATGCCAAGTCTTTCAACCTGGCATTCAATCTAAAATCTATGAAAGTGTAAGAGTTTACACCTGTAGGATCTGTCTTAATTTTTAATAAACTTGATTGTATCAGATTTATCTCCAATTTGAATAGTAAGGAAATAAACACCTTGCTTCAAGTTAGACGTGTTCAAGTTGATTGAATTATTTCCGAGATAAGTATCGTGCTCAGTTGAGATCAAACGTTTACCTGAAACATCAGTAATATTGATCGAGCTCACCTCTCTAGAATTCGCAATAAATGAAACGACACTGTTATTTTCAACTGGATTTGGAGCAATTGATAATTCTTCAAAAGAAGAATCAAAATTGATAGCAACAGTATTTGAATACGTTGACACTCCATTGTGATCTGTTTGTTTCAAACGGTAGTAGCTAATCCCTTCAAGTGGATTTCTATCAAGTAGGCTATATTCCAATACTTCTGTTGAATTATCAGCGCCTTCTTTCGTTCCAATCTCAGTGAACATATGACCGTTCGTACCTCGCTCAACTGTGAAATAATCATTGTCCTCCTCAGACATAGTGATCCAGCTTAATTCAACAGTCTTATCTACCTGTACTTGTGCTTCAAAATGTAGCAACTCAATTGGAAGAGGCAAACAACCAATGTTGATTGCTTGTGATGTAGTGTTTGTACAACCAAGTTCATCTGTTACAGATAGAGAGACATTAAAGTTCCCTGTTGTAGCATATACGTGTGAGCCATTTTGACCTGTTGATGTACTTCCATCTCCATAGTTCCACAAGAACGTAGAGTTAGTAGTTGGACATACTTTAGTTCCTGTGAAGATCATACAAGTTACATCTACTGCTCCAGTAAAATTAGCATCGGGACCAATGACAGCAGTTCCACCACCACAAGCTCCACCAAATGTTAAGGAGAATCCTAAACTAGAGGTTGAGAAGTTATCTACCAAAAGTGCGTATGTCTGTCCAGCTGTTACATTGAAAGTTCCAATATTCCAGGCTGCAGGACCACCAAAACAACCAGATCCAGAGGCAACTCTACCAGGCTCAGGATTCGCGCCAGGGCACGTGGTTATTCCCGTAGAACCTTTACATCCACTCCAGTTACATGCCACTGTATTTCCTTTTGTTCCACATGTAATATCTCCTGTAATATCCCATAATCCCCAGTCGTAGTCATTTCCACTCACTACTGGATTAATATTAAACTCTAATGTTCCAGTACAGCCAATCGTAAAATGAAACCACTTTGATTGTCGTTCTCCACCAGAACCCCAGCAAGAATTACCTGTTGAAACTTCTTGTGCCCCAAAACCAGAGGAAGACCCACCCTGCGCGAAGGTAGAACCATCACATAGAATTGCGGCTGCTGGGCAATCTTGACCAGATACTGGCAGAGGAACAACATTATCTACACATGTCGTAAAAGTTCCATCTGATCCTGTATTACTAATTGTATAATAGTAAGTAGTACCTACTTGCAATCCATTAATTGACGTAACAATAGGAGACGGTCCACATGCGGCACCAACGATACTCAATCCATTACATGGAGGAAGCAGTGAAGAAACCAGCGTGAATTCTATATTTCCACCAATAGTTCCAGCAGTAATATTTACGTCTAGTTGACTGGCTGTGGCAACAAAGCTGAACCATACCTCATTATTATTACCCGCACAACCAACTTGTCCAACCCAAAGATCGGCAGATCCAGCTGTTGTTGTTTCTGGCAAACCAGGACCATAACAGGTTCCATCAGGAGTGACCGGGAATGCTCCACTACACGCGTCATTTGGTGGTTGAGCAAAAAGACCTTGAACTATTAAAAATACAGCCACTAAAAGACTGAATGCTTTTTTTGTAAACATTTTCATAATCTTGTGATTTCTTTATTTATGAAGAATTGGGCTATCCGGGCTAGTAATTAGCGGGTCATTGGGATCAATTTCAATGATACCTTCTGGAAGAAGCGTAAAACTTGGATCATTGATTGTGTTGTGAGAGAGAATTCTCACCCACGTAAAATCACCAACTTGAACAATCGCAACCTGATCGAGTTTACGATGGTTTTCAATTAAATCAAAAATTTCTGTTGTGAATACCTCACTAACCTTAAGGTTAGTAGACATAAGTTGGAATGTACCTTCTCCTGATACTTGTGAAGTAGCGGCCAACGACCAACCCAAGAGCGCCATTACTAGTGCAATATTTCTCATAATTCTAATTCTTGACAATTCTAGCTTAAGTGCTAAAAAAATCCAGTGAATAATCTAAGAATTGGTAATGTAGCTGCAAAATATTAACACAAAGGTACGGTATTACGTTAGACTGCTCATTGCAATGAAATCATTCATGAATGAATTTAGGTTTTCATCGACTATTTCGGGTCTCAGGTCGAATATTATATACTAGCAAGTGACTGAGATCTTTAGTTGAAAAATGTTCATATTTTAACTATTCGCATTTTTTTTTTACAAACCATATTCCACAGATAGGTAATACTAATGAAAAACAAGGGAATAATCGATCGCAGAGCCACTTCTTTCATTTAGGAGGTAATTAATTGCTAGTTTTTTGTTTATCAGATAATTAGGGCTTAACTTGTAGTAATCGGCAGCAAAATTTTGGCAGTATGCGTAATCTACATGGCCGATTTGGAACCACAAACGCACATTAAACTTCAAGCATCATGGAAGAAAACACACTAAACGGAACGACTCAAGGCTCAGGTGAGGTTATCCTAGAACTAAAAGGAATCGACAAAAAATGGGTAAGAACTACAAACGGAAAATGGATTGATCAGCGCTTTGCACCACGTGCTGAATCACAGTCAGGAACAACTAACAGTATCGAAATAAATGATGTTGTTGAGGATTACAGTCCTAAAAAACGCTGGCAATTTTGGAAACGATAGAGAATGCTCTCCACTGATTTCCATTTAATTCACGATCAAATTTTGACCTTCAAGTGCATCCCCATTTGTAAGTATATAGGTATGCAGTCACATTCCCCTACCTCCTAACTTATTAACTTCCAACTGTTCTAGTGAGAGGATCTTTTCTCCGCCCACTCACCTATTTAAATAATTCCATCAACAAGTTTGGTTCATTACCTTGTAAATGGCAACGTTCTATATATGCCTCATGCTGTTCAATTAAAGTCTGTCGAGAAGAAACGATCCCATTCTCTAGCGTCAGAATCTAAACGAAAATTACGAATCCTTTCTCATGTGAACCAATCGCATTTAAACGTGTACTGCCACAAAAACGAACAATGAAAAAGAAAACGCTACTTCTACTCGCGATGGTTATCTCGATCTTTACTTTTGGACAAAATTCTGGCAACGTAAATTATCAACTAGGAAACACTGGTTATGGTGTAGGAATAATACCAAATGTTAACCAAACAAAAATGTTTGGACTACCAGATCCGCGCACGAATGATCTATTTATTGTCGTAAACGGATTAAGCAATATTGTTGCAGATACGTATGTGGCCATTTTTCATGTAACGCAAGTTGGTGTAACTGCTGATGAAGTGAATAGATTGTTGACAAATCGCGTTGATAAAGTCACAAAAGACATTAAAGCCAAGGATGCTGCCGCGAAGGTGTACGTTGACATGTTGTCTTTCGTACCCATGTATGAATATGATGTTGAGAAGAAGGTTTTTAGTAAAAAAACGTACAATGAAACTCCAAAGGGATTTGAACTCAAAAAGAACATTCATATCCAGTTTAATAATCCAGAATCATTGAACGATTTCATAGCTATTTGTACAGAATCAGAAATCTATGATCTCGTTAAAGTGGACTATATCTGTACGGATCTCGCGGCGAAGAAAAAGGAGCTTGCAGCCAAAGCAATGACCGTTGTAAAGGAGAAAATAGCTCGTTTCACGCTCCTCCTAGATACAGACCTTAGTGATGTACACAGATTGGCGGTAGAAGATTATCAAGTGTATTATCCACTGGAATCGTATGCGTCCTATGAAGCATATTCGAGCACGTCATTGGATCTAAAGAAAACTGCGAATGTGAATACTGCAGCTAAATCAAGAACTCAATATTATCAGTCAATTCCGAGTAAAGAGTTTGATTTTATTTTGAACCCAATTGTACTTGAGCCTGTAATTCAAGTAGTATATCAAGTGAAATTGAAAATAGCTATTCCGCCAAAATCAGTTGTAGTTGCGCCAGTAGTGAAACAAGGAAAGGAATATGTGCTGATCACTCCAAATGGTGACTTAAAGACCTTGCAGATAGTAAAATAGCATACATGAATTACCGCTAACAAATTTAGAATAGATGTCCGTGGGAATACTGCGGGCATTTTTTGCGTAGATTGATTTGAAGCCTACGAGACTTGATCCAAGTTAGATCAAATTCGAATGCCCATCAAGCAAACATCATCAATTTGCTCAAGATTCCCCTTCCACTCCTCGAAGGTAGAATCAAGAATGGCTAGTTGTTCATTCATTGGAAGATGACTATTTGTGAGAATAAGTTCTCTGAAGTTTTTGTACATAAACTTTTTTCCTTTTGGACCTCCAAATTGATCTGGATATCCATCTGTAAATAGGTAAACACAATCTCCTTTTTCAATCGGGATTGAATGGTTGGTGAATTTCAACATTTCCTCCCCAACAAAGGCTCCAACAGGATGCTTATCGCCTTTATATTCATGCAGTTCTCCTTTGCGAATAAGATACATTGGATTTTTTGCACCCGCATAATGCACCAACATTTTGGCATAATCTACGGCAATGAAAGCCATGTCCATTCCATCTCGAATTTTACTCTTAGAATATTCCTGACGAAGTGTATTTGAAATTCCCGCATTGATAAAATCAAGTGCCTCAGAGGGTCGATTTACAGTTGGTTCATGCTCACAAACACGCAAAAAACTATTCCCAATGATGCTCATCAATGCCCCTGGAACACCATGTCCTGTGCAATCAACTACAGATGCCATGGCAATTGTTTCAAAATGTTTTGTCTGCGCTCCTGAAACCCAATAAAAATCTCCACTCAAGATATCCTTTGGTTTATAGAGGATAAAATTATCTGGAAAGAGTGCATTTACTAACTCATCAGATGGAAGTAAAGCTTGTTGAATTTGTTTCGCGTACTTAATACTATCAGTGATCTCGCGATTTTTATCTGTTAAGGCATTTTTAACTGCTTCATTAGTGATATTGGCTGCGTGCAGCTCGTCATTCCTCAATTTTTGTCGCTCTGTCTCTTTCCGAGAAGCTTCCAGTTCTGCACGATGTTCTATGGCTTTCAGGCGTTCATTCGACTCGCGAATTAGGTGAGAATCTTTTAACTCTTGGTATTGTTTGAAATACCTGAATGCTTGAGCAAGATTGCCGCTAAGTTCATTTACTTTGGAAAGATCCAGGTAAATCTGTGTTATTCGCTCAACATTTTTTATCTCACCTGCAAGCTGTAAGCAGGTAATCAATAATTCTTCGGCTGCCGTTAAATTCTCTTCATGTATTTTGATCTTTGCTAGCAGTGATTTAGAGTAGATGATCATGAGAGGAAACTTCAGGTTTTCACCAATTTCCATGCACTTTTCGATACTCTCTTTGCACGCTTCATACCTTTTAAGATTGAATTCTGCTTCAGCGATATTGTAAAGGATTATTCCTTTATAAGTCTCATTCGAGTGATCAATTTCCTTCGTTTTGAGAAACATTTTGAGCGCCTCCTCATAGCGGGATTGCTTCATCAGGGTATCCCCAATGCTATTCATTGTTCGGGCTATCCCTTCACCATCACCAATGGTTTCTCTCAAAACCAATGCTTCCTTGAAATACTCGTGAGTTTCAACCAATTTATCCATGCTCGAATAAACAGAACCAAAGAGATTCAGTGCTTCTGCCATTTCTCGGAGGTGTTCACGCTCATTGAGCTGGGGCATGAGTTTATCGAGGTAATCAATGGCTTTCAAATAATCACCTAAAAGCCAATAACATTGTGCGAGCGTAAGAAATGCTTTAATTTCTCCTATGTGATAATTGATCTCCCGTGCTATTTCCAGTGCCTCTTGCGAGAGCTTCATCGACCTGATTGTATCCAATCGACAAACATCCCATGCAGTCTTATTGAGCAGGGTTATTCTTTCGATAGGTGTTGAGCAAGATGCTAGTTGCTCTTCAAATTGTACAGGACTCGCATTCATAGTAGGAGATCTCAATTTTAAATTGCGTGGTTCATCATCATCTTCTCGAATAAGGGATTGTACTCTCAAATCTCCATTCTGCAACGCCCCTACTAATGTACTAAATTGTCAAGGCTCTTTACTTGGCAAACTCAAATGATAGAAAGTAAATCAGGCTTTAGTCAGAGATAAGAATTTTACCCGAGTTGATTGCCCTGTTCTTGAAGCTCAATTGATAGAAGTAGATTCCATTTTCTAGCGAGCCACGATCTATCAGTGTCGAATTCGATTGAATATTCTCGATGGACATTACAAGCGTTCCTTTTGCATCAAAAATCAGTAAATCACTTCCGAAATAACTCGATGTTTTGAGAAGAAGTTCAGTAGATTGCCGAAATGGATTGGGAGAAATAACAACTTCCTCTGATTCCTCCAAGACTTCATCAAAACCAAGTGTTGGACGACAAAAGTGATAAACTGTTCCCATATCTGGAGGACCATTCATAGACCATCCAGTTGTAATCTCAGGGTCGAGAGGATCACCTGTTAACAATTCAGCATGATAGACTGGACATCCTTGCTGATCTGCACTGGTCAAATAAAAACCTATCCCAGGTGCTGGAGCTATAAATGGAAATAGTAGTTCTTCGTTCGTAAAATGTTTCGGCCCAACATGAACTTCAAAACAGCTTCCTTCCTCAAGTAACCAGAGCTGGAAATTTGCGAAACTCGATAAAACACCAGTACTGTCATATTCTCGCTTAAATCCACTATTTCTCCATTGAATCTTAAGAATTCGACTTCCTGGAGTACCTTCAAGCTTATAACTAATTGGTGATGCCGAGAGCCCACTTCCAAATCCGCGATCCATGAATAAATTGCGATACCCCCAAAACTCAACACTTGTAAGATTGTCCTGAAAGAAAATAATTGTTCCATTGTCCTTTATAGTAACAGAATCATAAGGAGTTGCAAATCCAGGGATCAGAAAGAAGTCGAAGCCAATTGGGATTCGCTGATATACGTCCGTCCAAACTCCAGGTCCTGTAATTGTATTTTCACCAGATAGATTTGAGTAAGAACTATTCGTTGTGCTTACCTCAAAATAGGTCCATTGAGTCAGTGCAGTATTCGACCAAGCCAGCATCAATGTGATACTGATTATCCGAAGAAGTGAAAACCCATAAATTTTAGTGAAGTAATTTATCATTTGAGCAAGTTTAAGTAAAGGCTGTTTAGTTCTCAGAAAGTTAAGTCTTTTATATTTAAAAAAAAATTAAGGCTCCCCTCCTATTCAATATTGAAAATAAAACGTTCAATTGCTATTTTGACGAGACGCTTTCAAGCTGCTCGAATAAGTAGCGAAAACGAATCTGTTCAAATGGAACCAATGAAGTGAACCCGAATCATGAGTTCTATCAGCAAATGGGAGCACAGAAATTGTTCTTTAGGCATACTCCCCACTAGGATGTGTTGACTCGATAAGTCGACTAATTGATAGTGAAGAACCCTTAATTTATTATGTACCAAATGCATTCACTCCAGATGGAAATGATCTGAATTCTACATTTATTCCCATTTTCAGTTCTGGACATGATCCAGAATATTTCTCTATGCTGATATTTGATAGATGGGGCGAAATTGTCTTCTCAACTACAGATATAAATAGTGGATGGAATGGTACACTCCAAAACAATGGTTCAAGTAATTCTTGTCAAGATGGTGTATACACGTGGAAAATTGAGTTTGGTATGAGCTCAAGTGTCGAACGAAAATCCATTGTTGGGCATGTTAATTTACTACGATAATCTTTCTCATTTGCACATCAAACACCAAGATCTCGTCTCAGATGACGAATAGCAGTTTTCGTGTCTGCATATTCTTCCTCAACAGCCTCAACGATACTCACTTTAGAAACACGTTGCATTTTGGCGTATTCTCCTAGTTCATTCACGACAAACACATTGGCTGCAGATTCAGCAGTATCTATATCGAAAAGACGAATGTTCTTTGCTTCAATAATCAGCTCCACTCTACCATCATCCTCGTCAAATGCAATGTATTCCCAATCCGCGGCATCGACATCTACCTCATCCAATTCACTGTTGTAAACCTTAAATTTTCGGTCCCAGTTTTTAGCAGGTTTACTCGAATGCAAGGTCCAATTTAACTCATAGGGTGCTGCATGTATGATTTTTTGACTCACCTTATGCCGCTCATTGTTACCATTTGGGGAGATAATCAAAAACCACTCATTGGAATCATTCAGCCCTATATCCCACGTAAATGTGCCCAAGTCGAGGATAAGTTCATTTAGCTGATCACTCACATAAACCCTGTCTTCTGATGCCTCATCTTCGAGACAATCCTTAATGATTTGCTCATTGTCAACAAACCATTTCCAAAATGCACTGATTTTCTCCTTCATAATAACTCCCCTATTCGAGGATAAATGTCGTGAAATGAATTGAATCTCTGCCTTATTGTCACCTAAATTCGTTTGGCGCGATATTCGACGGGCAACACACATGAGTGAAAAAAATACATCTTTTGGTTGGGCCTTTAAAGAATACATCTGGCCACGTAAAAAGGTTCTATCTGTTGGATTGGGCCTTATTATTATCCGCAGCCTATCTGGTCTTATTCTTCCTTATGCAACCATGACGCTTCTGGATGATATCATTCCTAACAAAGACAAGTCAGCATTAACCATACTTCTTTTTGTAGTTTCTGGAGCCATTCTTCTTCAGGCAGTAAGTTCATTTTTACTCACACGATTGCTAAGTGTTGAAGCACAACATTTGATTTCAGTTTTGAGGTCTAAGGTTCAACAAAAACTTCTCAGATTACCCGTTAACTTCTTCGACAACAATAAGTCAGGAGCACTCGTGTCGCGCGTCATGACGGATGTTGAAGGCGTTCGGAATCTTGTTGGAACTGGTCTTGTTCAGCTCATTGGTGGTACATTTACGGCAGTTCTATCAGTGATTTTACTTATAAAAATCAATGCATGGATGACATTATTCGTTCTTCTTCCAATGGCGATTCTATCGTTCATTATGCTAAAGGCATTTGGAATTATTCGTCCAATTTTTCGGGATCGTGGGAAGATCAATGCTGAAGTAACGGGAAGATTGACAGAAACATTGAATGGCATTCGCGTGATCAAAGGCTTCAATGCTGAAGAACAAGAAAGTAAAACCTTCGCGAAAGGAGTTGAACAACTATTTTTGAATGTTAAGAAAAGCCTTACGGCCACGGCCCTTGTGCAGAGTTCATCGGCGTTTTTAATCGGATTGATGTCCACTGGAATTATGGGCATCGGAGGTTATTTTATCATGGGGGGTGATCTTACGATTGGAGAATTTATCTCATTCACATTGTACCTTGGATTTATGATCGCACCAATCGTTCAGATGAGCAATATTGGCAGTCAATTGACCGAGGCAATGGCAGGCCTTGATCGAACGCAGGAATTAATGGAAATGGACGAGGAAGATGATCCTGAAGTTCGAACTGTTCATTTGGGGGAAACTTCTGGAAATATCATCTTCGACGATGTTCATTTCAGTTATCAAGAAAGCAAGGAAGTTTTACATGGCATTTCACTCGAAGCTCCAGCAGGCAGTGTTACGGCATTAGTTGGCTCCTCAGGTTCAGGTAAATCCACGATTGCTGGCTTGGCGGCTACCTTTTTGAATCCAACTGAAGGAACTGTAACGATAGATGGAATAGACCTGTCGACAGTGAATTTGTCAAGTTACAGAAGTCTACTAGGTGTTGTACTTCAAGACGATTTCTTGTACGAAGGAACGATTCGAGAGAATATTCTGTTCCCGCGACCAGATGCGAGTGAAGAAGATTTAGTGGCTGCAGTTAAGAATGCTTACGTGGATGAATTCACTGATCGTTTTGATGATGGTTTAGATACACTTATTGGAGAACGAGGAGTGAAATTATCTGGTGGTCAACGTCAACGAATTTCTATCGCCCGTGCACTCTTGGCAGATCCTAAAATCATTATTTTAGATGAGGCAACGTCCAATCTTGACACTGAGAGTGAGTCGTTTATTCAGAAAAGTTTGAACTTATTGATGAAGAATAGAACGACCATTGTGATCGCACACAGGTTGAGTACAATCCAACAGGCTGATCAAATCTTGGTCATTGAAGCAGGAAAAATTGAAGAAAGTGGTAAGCATGATGAATTGATTGCTCAGAAAGGCAGATACCATGATCTGTTCACCTATCAGAGTAGAATTTAGAGAGGAGAAGTTTCTTCTTCCTTGAATGTTAAAATTATTGACTGGCAGATTGCGTGACTAAGAAGTGCTATCTTAGTGAACCTTAAACCTGCTCGATATGAAATATCTATTAACTGCTGTACTGTTTTTTGTTGCTCTCAATAGCCAATCTCAAATCTCATTCGAGGCTAAACACATTTCTTCGGGCATTGGAATGTCAGGTACTGTAAAGTTGGAACTGAAAAATTATCCAGATCCCTTTTACTACAGTATTGACACCTATTTATGGGGTACTGAGACAATTATTTCGACAACTCTTAGTGATACACTGGGGCTCATCAATCAGACAAGTAGTATTGGTGGATTTGCCATTGATACATCCACGGGTGATACAATAGCACGGATGCGATTGGGAACTCCTCAATACCCAACTAACCTAGATTGGAACAATGTCCAGAACGCCTTTACAGATGTTTCCTGTGACGGAA
>JBLHON010000113.1:0-10939 GCA_047621865.1 Crocinitomicaceae bacterium
CTCATTGGCGTAGGCGTTATTGGGCTTGTTTTTCTGGTGAAGATTGTCTTTTTCCCTCCAGCTCCAAAAGATGATTCTCTTGTTGATGAAATTGAAGTTATTGATGAGGAGAACAAGGAAGCTCCAATTGAAATGGATGCCACTTCCTCCTCTACCATTCCATCTTCTCAAGGCTTAACGTATACTGCAGCAAATGCTATTGATGGTAATTTATTCACCTGGTGGTCGCCAAAACAAAATCCAAAGGGAGAGGAATGGCTCAGAATTACGTTCGATCGAACGGCCTATATAAGCTCGATCAAAATTCACGGTGGATCACATTATCCCAATTATAGCTACAAGGAAAAGCACTTCGGAGATTTATACTACATGAATCTTCGCGTCAAACAAGCACGACTGGAATTCTCTGATGGGTCTTACCAAGTTATCACCCTGCGGGACGAAGACTACATTCAAGAGATTATGCTCGACGAATCCGTGACCACGAGCTACGTAAAAATTATTCCGATTTCGTCTTACCGTCAAGTTGGAGGATGGGATGATTACTGCATTTCGGAAGTTGATTTTACATTTTAGTGAGACAATTATTCACTCTGTCTTTGATGGTCCAAAGGGGCTTGTTCTATGTGATTATCGTCTTCGCAAGTACAACGATTTATGGACAAGAATCTTCAGAAAACGACACGTTAACTGCAGCTCTTTTTGGCGACGATTTCCATTGGGGAACTGCCTGTGCAGCTTATCAAATTGAGGGCGCATGGAATCTAGACGGCAAAGGCGAATCTGTTTGGGATACTTACGCACATAAGAAAGGGTCTATTCATAATGATGAAAACGGAGACGTAGCCGTGGATTTTTACCATCGATACAAAGAAGACATTCGCCTGCACAAAGAAATGAATTTTGATGTGTTTCGCTTCTCCATTTCATGGGCGAGAATTTTTCCAAATGGAGTTGGTTTGCCTAATCCACAGGGAGTTGAGTTCTATCATAAAGTGATTGACGAATGCATCTCACAGGGCATTGAGCCATGGGTCACTTTATATCATTGGGATCTTCCGCAAGCTTTGGAGGATCAAGGAGGTTGGACGAATCGAGAGGTGATCAAATGGTTTTCAGATTACACCCAATTTTGCGCAGAGGAATATGGCGACAAAGTCAAAAACTGGCTTGTGATGAATGAACCTGCAGCCTTCGTTGGACTTGGTTATATGACTGGAGACCATGCACCGGGAAAAAAAGGCGCTTCAAAATTTTTACGCGCTACACATTATACGTGTCTGGCAATGGCAGAAAGTGGTCGCGTTTTAAGGTCGACTGTTGCAAACGCCAACATAGGATCAACATTTAGTTGTTCGCCAGTTACACCCTTCAAAAACAAGAAAAAGAACGCTAAAGCAGTAACCAAAATTGACGCCTTATTGAATCGATTATTCATCGAGCCATCCTTGGGACTTGGATATCCTTACGATGGATTTCCGGCATTGAAAAAAATCAAGAAGTACTTTGAGGAGGGAGACCTGGAACGCTTAAAATTCGATTTTGACTTCATTGGTCTTCAGAATTACTTCCGCGTAGTTGCAAAACGAACCCCTGCGAAACTCGTGGTTTGGTGCAAGCAAGTAGATGCAAAAAAGCGAGATGTTCCCGTGAATAAGATGGGGTTTGAAATCTATCCAGAGGGAATTTATCAAATCTTAAAACAGTTTGGAGAGTACGAAGGAATTAAGGAAATCATTGTCACAGAAAATGGTGTTTGCGTGAAAGATAGCCTCGAAAATGGACGCGTTCACGACCCTGAAAGGATAGCCTTCTTTCAATCGTATTTAGGCAATGTTCTGAAAGCAAAACAAGAAGGTGTGCCTGTAAATGGCTATTTTGTTTGGAGTTTAACCGACAACTTTGAATGGAGTGAAGGATTTGAACCTCGATTTGGATTAATCTATGTTGATTACACTACACTCAATCGAACACTGAAAGATTCAGGGCTTTGGTTCAAGAAATTGTTAGCCCCCACAGAATGAAAAAAATGACCTGCCGTGCGAAATCCAATTTCAATTGTTCTTTAGAAAGAGCTTTTAAAACACCCATTTTAGGTGATGCCACAAAAACGCTTACTGGTTATTTCATGGTGCCAGGTGTGAGTCATTTTACAGAAGATAAAACATGGGGAAATGAGGGTGGTTCGAGAATTCCGCATTCAAAAAAGAACTTGTTTTCGAAAGGAGGCCCTGTGGGATTTGATGAAATTCTTGTCCGCCGAGAAAACGCATACTGGAAATGGAAAATTGGAGGTTTCCGTCAATGGATGGTCTGGTTCTCATCATTTCAGGGAGAACTCTTTTTTTCGGAGCGTGAAGATAAAACGATTGATGTGTATTGGGTTTATACACTGACCTCAAAGAGTTCACTAACTAGGCCATTTCAATGGGTTTTCGCAAAAGTAATCTGGCAAAGGAATATGAAACAAGCCATAAAACGAATGAAATTTCTGGCTGAGACTGAAGCACCCTACATCTATTCATAGTTCTACTATTCTCTAGTGGGTTTTATCATGAATTCTTGTAACTTAGATGAGCAACTTCCATTTTGAATGAACTATACCTTTCTTTGTTTTACCTTTTTACTCTCGATGCAGGCGCTAAGTCAGTCAAAGGAACTAGAATCACCAGCATTTCCTGCGACTAATTCAGATGCACAAGAACTGGTTGGTTGTTGGAGTTTAGTGAGTGATCATGCTCTGTTTGTATGGGAGAAAGGCACTGAGATGAGCGAAAATAAATCTGGTTTTTACTTCACTGCAAAAGGTGAATTAATTAAGCGAGTTGCAACCACATGGGAAGGTGAAGTTGTTCAGTTGCACGATTATAAAGGAAAATGGGAGTTTACTTCTGACGAGACGATCACATTGACGTATTATTTTGATGAGGAACAAACAGTACAAGAACGCGTAAAGATTATAAGATTTGACTCCACTGCAATTGAATGGCGGAGACAAGAATGGAAGGAAGTGCCGCACAGCGCCCGCGATTAACTACACAGAGAAAAACTTAACGAATGAAAATCCGATTTACGATCCTTTTTTGTAGTTGCCTGATCTCCTCGATGCTTCAAGCACAAGACATTGCCTATTCTACACGTGGATTTGGTGAAATAACGTTAGGAGCATCCATTAAGAGAGTTAGAAAGTTGCTCAAACCTACAGATGAGATTCCAAATGATGCATGGTTCAGACCACTAACTTATGAAGAATATCACGGCGAAATTGGAGGAGATTCACTTGACTATTTCCAATCTCAAGAGATGGACCTTATCACAGATAGCCTGGAAAATGTGGGCCGAGATCAGTTTGTCATCAAGGATAAAAAACACAAAAAATTCAAAGGACTCAAAATTGCTGCTATCGAGTTAATCTGGGACAGTGAAAGTGAATTAATTACCTGCATAAAAATAGTCCTCGACAAAGAAGTTGTAAATGACGAATCAAAGTCAGCGTTCATGGCAGCAGTCTCGGTAGAATTTGGAGAGGCCTATTGCACAGTGAGTGTGAGCGGGCCAAAGCAGCCATTTGAATGCTCTTGGGATATTGGCTTAGAGCAAATAACTATTTCAGATATGGATCAATTCCAAGGTGCGGGTGAGAGCATTAATATTAGCTTTTATTCATTCGAGGAGTAATCGTCACAGCGAGTCATTCCAATGACCTCAACATCTGTAGATATCAGTAGTAATTCCAATTTGCGTAACTTTAGTTAGATACTGAACCAACAATTTGAAAAAATTTGCCTTGATATTCTATTCCTTGACTGTTTGCTTTGCGCTTACAGCTCAGGAAGATAGCGTGTATACCTCACTCAATCAGGCCCTACAGAATCCAAGTCAGGTATATGCATTGAACCTCTCTGAACAGGATTTAACTGAGATGCCAGTTGATCTGATCAAACTAATCAACCTCAGAAATCTAGACCTTAGTTTTAATAAGCTCACCAATCTAGATCTGCGAATCAGAGAACTTATTCATTTGGAGTCCTTAACACTAAGTGGTAATAGTATCGACAGTTTTCCCGATGATTTACACGAATTAAATCAGTTGAAATGGCTTTCTATTTCTGCGAATCAGCTCAACAGTTTCCCGCGATTCATCTTAGACCTCGCGCGTTTAGAAATGCTCGATTTGAGCTACAATAACCTAAAACGTTTACCTGACGAAATTGAAAATCTACACAGTCTGAGGGAATTAAATGTTCGTTTTAATCAATTGGCTACAGTTCCTGCCTCCATTGGTAATATTACTACTGATCACCCGATTAGCCTTTTCCTCAAGGGCAATAGAATCACCTATCTTCCAGAGTCCATTGGAAATTTAGCGACACTCGAAATTCTCGAATTGAACAACAATGCACTTGAAGAGCTGCCCTACTCAATCTGGAAATTAAAAAACCTCGTGCAACTGAATGTTACCGAAAACTTCCTCTTTACCCTTACTCAGTCTATTGGAGAATTGGACTCGCTCGAGGAGCTCTACTTGGATGGAAACCAACTGCACATCTTACCTGAAGCCATTGGAAATCTTGGGCACTTAAAAACCCTGTCTTTAAGACGCAATGAATTGTTGGTTCTGCCCGAATCAATTGGGTCGTTACGCAGTTTGAAGCAGCTCTTTTTAGAGTACAATGAACTCTATACTTTGCCAAGGTCCATAGCTCAACTTCAGCAATTGGAAGAACTCTTAGCAAGCAATAATCGCATGGAAAGTCTCCCGCATTCGATTGGTGAAATGAGCAGTCTAAGATCACTCGTTCTCACGAATTGCCAACTCAACAAAATTCCAGAATCACTAGGCGATTTATCCTCGCTGACAAAACTCTTGCTGGATGAAAATCAATTGCATGTCTTGCCAGAGTCAATAGGCTCACTTCCACTGTTGAAGTCTCTTTCGCTCAACAATAATCAATTCACCTTTCTGCCAGAGTCTATTGCCAATTTGGAAAAACTCGAATGGTTCGGGATCGCCCATAACTTCATTACAGAATTCCCTGTTGCTATTGAGTCAATGGCAGCGTTAAAATGGCTCTATATAAATCAAAATAAATTCGGCAGCCTTCCAAACTCAATAAGCAATCTAGGTCAACTCACCATTCTTAGTTTGGATGAAAATCAATCGAGAGCGCTTCCAGATTCAATGCGTCAACTCGGTAATTTGCGCACCTTACAATTACACAATCTTTCGATCGAAGAACGTGCTATTGTGCGAGAGAGGATGAATTACTTACTCCCGAAGTGTAAAATTAATTAACTCCATAATTTGAGGATCTTCGGGTAATCAATCGCCAACCATTTTTATCTGGGTCACGTTGTAGAAATACAACATACCATTATGAAAACGATAACTCCTTATCTCTGTTCTTTTCTTGCAACCATTTTGATCTCCTGCTCTTTTGCTCAGTAAGTAGATGGAGGGAATGGACATGCAATTGTTCTTTCGAAAGATGGTGAAGTTTTTACCATGGGGCGCAATGATTTTGGACAACTCGGGGATGGTACCAATGCAAACAGAAGTCGCACCTATTATGTGAATACACTTCCAAAAATCAAGAAAATATCACGTGGATATGACCATTCATTGGCGATTGATTTAGACGGGAAGATCTGGGCTTGGGGAAGAAACAATTACGGGCAATTGGGTTCTTGGATCCTGAAGGATTACAACACTCCACAATTGGTGCGTGACCATACTGGTTTTATAGCAGTGGAGGGAGGACATTGGCACACGATCGCTCTAAAACAGGATGGTAGCGTGTGGTCATGGGGACACAATTTTTATGGCGAACTCGGAAATGACACTAGAGAGCATTGTTCTACGCCAACACGCGTTGTTATGGAAAATGGAAAACCATTGAAAAACATCACAGAAATAGTAAGTGTTGGGTATCACACACTCGCAATGGACAAATCGGGAGATGTGTATTCATGGGGTGGAAATGAATTTGGCGAACTCGGTCATTTTAAGTCTAGACTTCAGCCGTTTGCAGAGAAGATTGAGTCGCTTTCATTCATAAAGTCTATTGCTGTTGGGTGGCATCATTCTGTTGCATTAACCTCGGCTGGTGAAGTTCTTATTTGGGGATCAAGTCCATCATCTCAGCAGAAAGAATCAACGCACAAACACTATCTCGAGATTACGAAACTCAAGAACATCCCTAAAATCAAGAAGGTCGCCTGCGGAAGTTGGCATACCCTAGCTATTGACGAGAAGGGCGAAGTTTGGGGATGGGGAAAAAATCATTATGGAATGCTGGGAACTGGCGATACCTTGAGTATTGAATATCCTATAAAATTGAGTTTTCCGGAAGAAATATGTGAAATTGGATGAGGGTGTTTTCAATCCTTGGCGATCGATAAAAATGGTGAAATTTGGACAATGGGAGATAATCCTAATGGTCAACAAGGTCAGGGTGACAACACCCGAATCTTAGAACCAACCAAAATTCATGTTGAAAAACATCAAGCATCTTCCTCAGTACAAAGTTCATCTTCTACCTCTCTAAAAGTGGCAAAATATGCCTTCTTTTTCCTCAGTGTTTTACTCAACATATATCTTTTTTTCAAATTACTTCGTAAAAAGCGCATCGTTTTGTGAGTCAAGTTGTACTGAGTAATAGAAGCTCACCAATTAATCCTATATTTAATATTATGCGATCCAAGTTTTACATCTTCTTAACCCTGCTGCCGTGCCTAGCTTTCACTTCGCTAAAAGATCATGAATTTTTGGCCGTTCTTCAGGAAGCTCAGACAGGCATTGTTTTAGACAGCATGGACAATCAAGTTATGCTCGTCACTGAACATGGGAAGCCAGTCTATTATACGAGTCACATTTTTACCCCTGTTTGTAATACTGGTGAGTGTTTGCCTGTGAACATCAATATCAACTGGGATTTAACTGGAAACTTCAAGAGTTTCGATTTCGATGATGGTGATATTTTAACCAAGCTCGACCATGTTCCTTTTACCGAGAGCGATTATCTTTTGTTAGACGAAATATTAAGAGGTCCAGACCCGAGGGTTGAAGATCTTACAAAGCATTCAAACCCACCAAGTCCAAGGGCTGGAAGTGAGGGTGACGTCAGTGAAGGAAATCCATCACCTTCAGTGGAATCATTCGCATTTAGAACAAAGTATGAGATGGTGGATGGAATTACGGGTGTCACTGCTCCAGTTCATCGAGAAAAATTTGTTCCTGGAGCGCTTTACACCTGCTATACACTTTGGGGTTTAGCCAATGATCACAAGGCGAAAATGGCCAAAAACACTGTCGACAAACTACTCCAAGATAACGTACATCATCTTTTGGAAAGAGGCGATTTAAAATGTCAGGATTTTGTGCTGGACGAATTAGCAAAGGACAAAGCAGGATACAATGGTAAAATCGAAGTGATGATGGAGATTCTAGACAGCACAGATGGGCTTATCAATTTAGCTGTTTTGGATCGTGTGTACTATTATCATTTTGATTTAGAAATCGTAACGACAACATTAAAACGCAAGTTCGATGCTCCTACTTCCCTTCTCGATCCTGAAAAGTTGGTTAAAAAAAGGATTTTGAACCTGTGGGCTTACAATCGAGTTAACGAAACAACGATCACTCAATTGAGCAAGGAACTGCATCGATCAGATGATCTATTCACCCCTATTTACGCTGTGATTTACAATCATCCTGTTTGGCCAAAAGGCACAGCTTATGAGATTCTCCATCAACTTGAGATTCAACAAGACCCTAGTTTCCAAGAGGACCTCTATGACCTTCTAATCATGAGAAAGGAAAATCTCTCAGAGGATGAATGGGAACGTTTAAAGCAAGTGAAAAAACGCTATGGTTTTTAAAATAAGCAGAACGACTTATAGTGGATGAAAAAAGAAAGTCTCGGCGGCATTTGATTTAGTTTGATCGTCCAAACCAATAAGATGGCTATCTGTTCAGTGTTCCAAAATAATTAAGACTGCCTGGGAACTGCCAGGATCCCCCACTAAATTTATGGAGCGTTAAATAATCGTACTGTAAATTCACGTTGGCGTAATGGTCGCTAGCCATAATCCCTGTGCTATCTCGAGAAACAACTTTTCTGTAGGTTATCGGATTGGGGTCTGAAAGAGAATCATGATATTCTGTAAACTGGAAATACATTGCTGTAGAATCGTCATACGAATTGAGGTTCATGAAGATATGCGACACTTGTATATAAAGTGAGTCATACCAAATGTCGTTCAATGTTGGCGTGTTGAGCTCGCTCGTCATGAGACCACTATAGAGACCCTCAAGATTATCTGCCCAATCGCATAACTCACATGAAACATCCATGTTCACCTCATGATGATCGTATTTAGTACACGAAATCACATTAAGAGCCAAGAATAAATAGAAATACTTCATTCTTCCTCAAATTTTTGAAAGTGATTCGTGTAGTGAGAATGCGGCCACCCTTGACAAGAAAGCTGACCTTCCAACATCTCAAAGATATCATTGCTATAATCACCATCCCACTCAACCACAAATTGGGCGCTCGATGAATTATCGCTCACAAAGTCAGTGATTTTACCTTTTCTGACTATCTCACCATTCATGAAAAAATAGACTTTTCCACTTGTTTTGATCTTCACCCCATATTGATTGGCATCCTCAGTAGATGAATACGCGCCAATAAAACTGCTATAGCTATACGACCAATCATACGAGCCTTTTAAGGATTGCCTATCAACTCGAGCAACTTTTGAACACGAGGCGACAGCACCAATAATTAATAGAAAAAAGAATCCTCTTAAGAGCATACAATCAGAACGAGTAAACACGCTTATAGGTTGGATGAGAAAACAGGGCATTCCGTCAATTCTACCAAGTTAAAAAATCAGAATAAGCCAGATGTATGCACTTCATTTCTAGAGATTATTCTAACTTCGAGAGCTAATAGCTATTGGCTTTATCAACTAGGTTTATCACCCTCAAAATCACAAAAACGATCTAATGAGAATCTCTATTTTAACCCTCTTTATTGCACTTTTTTGCTCCGTGAATCTCAACGCTCAGGATACTATTTCTAAAGATGCCTA
This sequence comes from Crocinitomicaceae bacterium, assembly GCA_047621865.1. GTDB lineage: Bacteria > Bacteroidota > Bacteroidia > Flavobacteriales_D > Crocinitomicaceae > UBA4466. Next base: position 9,103 of record JBLHON010000113.1, read on the forward strand.
TACCCGAGCTGTTAGCTACCTGAATAAAAACTTAATCGACAAGAAGGTATTCAATCTCTCAATTAATCCTCATTGGATGCCTGACAATGTGGGTCTATGGTTCGAGACGCAATCTTATGGAATTAGAGAGTACAAGAAAATCTCATTCCCAAAAAATAAAATTTCGCCACTCTTTGATCACAAAAAATTAGCGGGTGCGCTCTCCCAATATATTGGTGAGCCCGTTAAAGCTGATCATCTTCCATTCACTTGGTTTAGCTATGAGAGTGCAACAGAAATCAAGTTTGATATTGATGATAGACGATTTGTTTTTTATCCTAAAAAAGGTCGAATAGAGGAACGCCCAGCCCCTGAAGAATATCAACCAAGAACGGAAATTGCATCACCTGACAGCTCATGGATTGCTTACGTTAAGGATTACAATCTCTTCATTCGTTCTACAAAAACCAATGAGGTCAAGCAGCTGAGTACTGCTGGTAAAAAAGGATACGAATATGCTTCACGCTATGGTTGGGGTGATATTATGGAAGGAGAAGGTAGCGATCGTCCCTACAATTTTAGCGTTGAATGGACGCCAGACAGTAAATGGCTCTGGGCAACGATTTGCGATCTTCGAAGTGCGCAAAAAATGTACTTGCTCGATCATAGCTTAGATAGTTTGTATCGCCCAAAACTTCTTTCCTATTACCGTGGTTCTCCTGGAGATACAGCAATGGTATATGAAAACCCTGTGTTCTTCAATGTTGAAACTGGAAAGGAAATCAAGCCGGATTTGGCTCGAAGTACGCACATTGACCCAATAGAAGTCTATGAATCAGATATTCCTGGAAGGGTTTACCTCATCAAATTGGATCGTGGATATAAAGACTTAAACGCATATGTCTTCGATTTGAACACAGAAACACTCATTCCAATCTATTCGGAAAGTAGCGAAACAAACATCGATAATTTTGACAATGAGGTCTCTGAAAAAAACGGAAAAGCATTCATTTTATCAGAGAAAAGTGGCTGGAGGCAGATTCATTGTCTCGATTTTGAAACATTAGAAGAGACTGAGTTAACAAAGGGAGCATATTACATTCACAACATCGTTCAGTTGGATGACGAGAACGAATTGCTCTACTTCACTGCTTCCGGGAAAGAAGAAGGTGTAAATCCATATTTTGTAAATCTCTATGTGATTTCTTTCGATGGTGGAGCGATTAAACTCCTCACTGACCCTGCCTTCCATCATCAAATTAGCATGTCTAAAGATGGCAAACGATTTGTCGATAATTATTCAACTGTGCAGGTTCCAAACACGACCGTTTTACGAAGTACTAAGGATGGATCACTCTTGGCGAATCTCGGCAAATCAGATATTTCTCAGCTCGCGAACTGGCATGCACCCGAGCCGTTTACAGCACTTGCTGGGGACCAGAAAACAACAATCTATGGCGCGATGTGGAAGCCAAGTAATTTCGATGACACCAAGACATACCCAATCATTGACGCGAGTTATACAGGTCCACATGAGAGCGTTTTTCCGAAGGCATTCAGTGAAGCTTTTCATCTCCAGGCACTTGCAGAATTGGGGTTCATTGTCGTTTGTATTGATGGACGAGGTTCGGCAGGAAGGTCGAAAAAATTCCATGATTTCTCTTACGGGAACTTAGGTGGGGGTCTAGGAGATCATATTGAGGCTATTCGACAATTAAGTGAAAAACATCCATGGATAGATCTGGAAAAAGTTGGCATTTATGGGCATTCTGCCGGAGGGTATGATGCTGGTCACGCTGTGCTGGCGTATCCAGATTTTTACAAAGTTGCTGTGGCAAGTTCAGGAGATCATGACCAT
>JBLHON010000114.1:0-10919 GCA_047621865.1 Crocinitomicaceae bacterium
ACTGAATGAAAATTAGCCATCACTATTCAATTTAGTATCTTAGAAGTATGAAACGACTAACCTTCCTTATTATTGGAATATTGCTAATTCCTGTGAGTCATGCACAAGAAGTTGAGCAAGCTCAAATTGACTTTGCAAATAAGTTCACTCAAGTGGTCACAGATCAGAGTATGAAAGGAGTTATTAAATTAATGGGCAAAGATTATCGCAAGGAGCAAATTAAAAACCTGGGTGGCAACAAAGTTCAATTTGTAGATGAGCTGTTCAGTGGAGTTGACATGCTTAGTGAGATGTTCGTGAATACAAACCTCCTCGACATCACTAAAATTGAAATTGCCGAAATCCAGAACGTCGATGACGGTGAGTTATGCACGTTTAGGGTTCAAGATGGAAAGCACGACATTCTTTGTACATTATTACTCGTAAAAAAAGGGAAACACTATGATTTCGTTGGCGCTATAGGATGAAAGACAAAGAAATTGAATACAAGTATTTGGTCGATTCGCAAAAATGGGAAGCTGCTGATAAACCAATCCCAGAATTGATTGTACAGGGTTTCCTAACGAAGTCAATTGACTGCACAGTTCGAGTTCGAATCAAGGGATCGAAAGCTTATTTGACGATCAAAGGGAAGACAGTTGGCATTTCTAGAACGGAATTTGAATATGAAATTCCTGTTGAAGATGCTGAGAATATGATTTCAGAATTTATTAGCAAGTCCATTTGCAAGAAACGTTATGAAATTCCGTTTGAAGGAAGAACCTGGGAAGTGGATGTCTTTGAGGGACATTTATCAGGGCTGATCCTGGCAGAATTAGAGGTCGATAGTGAAGAAGAGAGATTTAATTTACCTGAATGGGCGACAGAAAACGTCTCAGAGGATAAGAATTATTACAACGCGATTTTAATCGATCGCGATAAATGGTAGCAGTATGAAAACAGTATTATTGATTTTGCTTACAAGCATGAGTGTGTCGAGTTCTTATGCCCAAGAGTTTACAGAAGGATTTATTGACGGTACGCTAGATGGCAGTGTCTGGCTCTGTGAAACACCAGTAAGCGATTTCACCCTTGGCAGCTTTAAAGAATTGGGACTTTGGAGACAGGAGAATTCAGAGCTATCCCCTTCTCAACATGTCTCAACCTGGACTTTTGAAGGCGACAAGCTCACCATAGAATATGATGGACCATTGGATAGAGATGATGTAATCGTTGAATGCACTTATGCCTATGATAAGGCAACGAAAACGTTTTCCATTATGCACTTTTCACAGCGCTCTCAGAGATGGAATTATACGGTAGCACTTACATCTAGTGGTGGCTATGCCCTACTCATGAGAAGGAAAGGTTAACGTGCAAAAACTTTTCATACTTCATTATAAACGATTCTGTCGGCATCTTAAAGCAAGAGGGGTGCATCCCTTGTTGGGCTGTATTCTGCTGATAGCTGCGTTCATTGGTTTATCAGAATTGATCTTTCAAAAAGTTCAGTTTGCACACTATTTTTACCCTGTCCTATCCTTATTTGTTCTATTAAAATTAGCAGGCTCACAACGAAATGAGTTTTTATCTAGCTGTTTTGAAACTTCCGATCATAAAAAAATTAGACTCGTAGAAAATTTACTTGCATCCATTCCTTTTGTTGCTTTCCTTTTGTCAAAACAGCTTTATATTGGCGCAATTGCAACTCTTCTCATTTCAGCATTGATCTCACCATTTACCCAATCAAGGCAACTCAATTTTGTTTTGCCAACTCCATTTTATAGATATCCTTTTGAGTTTACCATAGGATTTAGAGGTCGTTTTCCTTTTTACATTGCAGGATACCTAGTGGCCTACTTTTCAATTGAGGCAAATAACTTCAATCTCGGTATTTTCACTCTTCTTGGAATCTTCGTGGTTAGTATGGGTTTTTACTCTTTACGAGAACCAGTAGAGTATGTATGGATTCACAGTTGTAATTCCGCAAAATTCCTTCTCCAAAAAGTAAAAATAGCCACACTCTACTCACTATTACCGGCTTTGCCGATTGTAATTGCCTTTTCGATTGTTTACCCCGAGAAGATTTTATTTGTTCTGCTCGCCTATGGCATAGGTATGCTGTATATGGTCACTATGGTTTTAGCTAAGTACGCTCATTATCCTTCTGAGATTAATATCGTCTACGCTGTCTTCTTAGCAATAAGCATGTTCTTTCCTCCACTATTAATCGTGGTTATTCCTTTCTTCTATCTCAAAGCTAAATCAAATCTACAACCAATCTTAAAATGATAAAAGTTTCACTTCTTCATAAGTCATATGGAAAGGTTAAGGTTCTCAAAAAAATTGATTTAACTTTTAAACAGGGTGAAATCAATGGGATTGTTGGCGAGAATGGTGCTGGAAAAACAACACTTTTTAGATGTATACAAGGACTTGAGAAGTATGATGGTTCTATCAAATATTCAGGTGGAATATTAAAAGATTCTTTAGGGTTTTTATCCACGACGCCCTACTTTCTATCAAAGCTGACTGGCAAGGAGTATCTTCAATTGATGGCGAATGCAAGAGGGGTAACAATCACAAGTTTTACAAAAAAGAACATATTTGACTTACCACTTCATCGATTTGCTGAAACCTATTCTACAGGGATGAAAAAAAAGTTAGCGTTGACAGCAATCTTACTTCAAAAAAATAAAGTTTTCATTTTGGACGAACCATTTAATGGTGTAGACATTCAGAGTAATATGGTGATTCAGGAAATTCTCATGAAACTCAAAGAATTAAATAAAACAGTGATTCTGTCTTCTCATATTTTCTCAACCCTCAACGAAACGTGCGACTATTTACATCATTTAAAAGAGGGCGAAATTGTTTCTAGTGTAGGGAGAGAAGAGTTTTCTCTAATTGAAGAAAGTATGAAGGGTTCTGGAATCGCAAATCGACTTGATGAGCTAGAACTAGAGTAAGCTCAAATACTACTATTGAATGGATCTATCGCGCTATCAGGATTATTCTCGATCCAAACCAAGCTCTAAGCTATCCATGACTGTCGTTCCTGTTCTTACAGAAAACCACTCTAAGAACACTGCTAGTTTTATGTCAGGAAAGGATTCTTCCTCATCAGAAACTGCATCCAATTCGTTCAAGAAAACGTGCTTGAAGTGTGACTTAATGATTAATTCATCGTCGTAAAATTCTTCTTCGATTAGATAAATAGTTGGTTCAAGATCAATGGTAATTTGAAAATCTGGTTCTTGCTCATTCGCCCAATCGACAAAAGGCTTTTTCGGCTGAACGATGAGGTACCCTCTATTGACAATTTTCATACTTATTCCATTTTGATTGTGACTTTTCGTTTGCCATCAAATTTGTACCAGCGAGCTTTACCTCCTCTCGTTTGTTCGATACAATAATTCCAATCTTCGTCGTAGCCTTGGCTCTCAAGATACTTGGTAAACAAACTTGTCTTGATTGCGTGATCACTCTCCAAATAAATCAAAGCAGTGTCATTCGCATAAATGTGAAAGGCATTTTTTTGAAGATTATCCTCTCCTCCAACAACTGTAGATTTGCAATCATCTCCAAAACAATCAATCCAGTTGTAAAGTGCGTTAATTACCCGCGATGAATCACTGTATATCCATGTATAGCAGTGCAGAATTTGTTCTCCTCCAATTAGCTCAAATTTATCAACTTTTTCATGACCAAATCGATCTACAATTAACCTAGAGTTTACATGTCGAATTGTATCAAAGTCAATAAGTAATGGTGAAAATTGCGTTCGGAAGAGTTTCAAAGAATCTTGATTGGAATCTGAATTAGTTGAGTCTACATAGTCATAGTTCCCCTTTGATTCTGGCAGAATATCGTTCATATCCAAGACAGGTGCTTCGTCTGTAGTGCACGCTGAAATCAAGCCAAAAAGCAGGAAAATTGTACTATATGTGAGTAATCTCATCATACCTTTAACGCACGAACTATAGATATAGTTTGATCAATGTCATTTTTTGAAATATCCATGTGAGTCACGAAGCGAATCATTCCAGGTCCAAAAGCGATCGTTCTAATTCCTTTATCAGCAATTTGAGAAATAATCGCGTCTCGTTTTTGAGCATCTTTGAGAATCACAACCACGATATTTGTCTCTACTGAGAGTACACTTTCCACCCATTCCAATTCATTAAATGCAGATTCAAGTGCTTTCGCATTCACGTGATCATCTTTTAAGCGATCAACATTATTCTTCAGTGCATACAATCCTCCAGCAGCAATGATTCCCGCTTGACGCATGCCACCACCAAACACCTTTCGAACACGACGAGCACTCTTCACGAAATCTTTCGTCCCAAGAAGTAAAGATCCAACGGGAGCACCCAGCCCTTTTGAAAGACATAGTGAGATCGAATCGAAGTTTTTGGAGTAACTTTTAAGGTCAATTCCATTTTCGACAATCGCATTCATGAGTCTAGCTCCATCAAGGTGAATCGGCAATTCCCGAGCACGACAAAACGCGCTAATTTTCTGAATTTCTGCGTAATCGTTAATTGCTCCACCTCCACGATTCGAAGTATCCTCCATTGACACAAGCTGTGTAATTGGGAAGTGAATATCGTCTGGATCCATCCATTCTTGAACATCTTTGAGCAAGATTCTTCCTCGATTCCCATCCAATAGACGTACAGAAGCTCCAGAATTTCGAGCAATGCCTCCACCCTCATATTTGTACACATGACTATCGACATGAGTAATCACTTCTCCTCCTGGCTTCACATGCAAATTAATCGCAATTTGATTTGTTTGCGTTCCTGAAGAGCAATAAATTGATGCCTCCATCCCAAACAAGTCGGCCGCGTAAGCCTCTAATTTATTTACAGTTGGATCTTCCATAAAAACATCATCTCCAACTGGCGCTGAAAACATGGCTTCAAGCATTGATTTAGAGGGCTTTGTAACAGTATCACTTCGGAAATCTATCATTCATAATCTATTTAAGTGCAAAAAATACAGTTTCCGATACAAACGATTGAGATCTTTTTACTTTTTTTTGTGCTATGGAATATATTTTAGTGGCATTTGCCGTTTTGATTGGCGCAAGTTTGACTTTTTTCTCTGGATTTGGATTGGGAACGATCCTACTTCCTGTTTTCAGCATTTTCTTTGATTTACCAATTGCGATTGCTGCAACAGCTATTGTTCATTTGGCAAATAATATTTTCAAATTTATTCTCGTTCGAAAAGACATTGATCGACAGGTGCTCCTGAAGTTTGGAATTCCAGCATTATTTTCCGCGGCAATTGGTGGATGGCTCCTCACTCAATTCAGCCATTTCGAAACCATCATAACGTATTCTATGGGAGAACATACATTTCAAATAACCTACATGAATCTTATCATTGGCTGCTTGATGATTTTCTTTGCGTGGTTTGATTTATCTCCAAGATTCAAGGAGTTAAGTATCGAATCTAAATACCTTCCTGTTGGTGGAATATTAAGTGGTTTTTTTGGTGGTGTAAGTGGTCATCAAGGTGCTTTTCGTTCGGCTTTTCTTTCTAAATCTGGACTGAGTAAAGAAGGATTTATTGGAACCTCAAATGCCATTGCATTGATCATAGATTTGACGCGTATTCCAATTTACATGGGAGTTCTGATGTTCAGCTCGAGCAAGAGGTTTGATCTTTGGGAAGCCCTTGATGAAGGGAGCACATTGCTGATCATTGGGATCATCTTTGCCTTCATTGGAACTTATGTTGGAAAGAAGCTTGTAAAGAAGACAACCATCATAGGTGTGCAACGTTTAGTAGGTGTACTCCTATTTTTGATGGGTGCACTTCTGATTTCTGGTGTGATACATTAGGATGAAGTTAACTCAAGTGCACTCTTAATGAATAACTTAGTAATATGTATTGCAGATTAATTCTCCTCTCTCTCTTCACCTGCTTTTTACAATTTCAATCCAACGCACAACTCTTCCCGAACGGGGATTTTGAACTGGGCACACTCTTATTATGTGACTGTGCAACAGGCTACACGTGCGGAAATGATGCTGGTCGTGTAATTGATGGAAATCATCCCGTCTTCGTAGTTGGTAATCAAGGATGCATAGGTGCAAGTAATTATGCAAATATATTAGGAGCTCATTCTGGAACAGGCTACATGTACTTTTATGCTGGTGGAGATAACATTCTAACGCCAACATATCTCTTCGCAGGTGGAGAAATTGTCGATCTTTGCGTTTGGTATTGTGGTCCTCAAGGGGCTGGTGCCTCTGGTCAAAATACTGCCAATTCTCACTTTTCATTTGGAGTAGATGGAGCTCAAGTTGGTCCAGATGTACTCGTGCCAGTGAACACTGTTTGGACTCAATACTGCTTTCAAGTAGTAATGACACCTGGTAATCATTCTTTTTCAATTCTCTCTGGTGGGGCTGCACAATACTCAATATGGTTTGATGACTTTGAGGTAGTCGATAATACAATTCCGTGTGTTCCACCTGCTGTAATTGCTAGCAACAGTGGACCTGTTTGTACTGGAGATCCTTTCACACTGAACGAAACAGGTGGAGATGCCTCGAGCTGGGTATGGTCAACTACTGGTGCAGGAATTATCTCGAATACCACATTGCAGTCGCCTACTGTTACAGGAGCTGCTGATGGAGACGTTTTCAGTGTAACAATAACAGATGCACTTGGTTGTAACTCAACGATCACTACGACAATAACAATGATGGCACCACCAGTTGTATCTTCGATTCTCACGCACCCGAATTGCAATGCTTCAGATGGAGCTATAGACGTAAGTGTTGTTGGAGGAAGTGGAAACTTTTCTTACGCATGGAATACACCAGATATAACACAGGATATTAGTGGACAGCCAGCAGGAGCTTACTCAGTTACGGTGACGGATTTAACTTCAAATTGTGTAGTTGTTCAGAACGATGTTCTCGTTTCACTAAATGCCCCAATAATTGATTTAGTGAATGTAGTAGACCCATCATGTTTGGGAGGAGATGGTTCGATAACTGTCACTGCTTCTGGTGGAATTGGAGTGTTAATTTATAGCGCAGACAATGGTGTCAGCTTCTTGCCTAGCAATGTATTCACGAATCTTTCCAGCGGAAATTATAGCCTCATTGTCCAAGATGTCAATGGATGTTTGTCAGCCATGACTCCTGCTGTTCTTATTGATCCTCCAGGGGTAACACTGACTGCACTAGAAACGGCTGCATCTTGTTTTGGAATTTGTGATGGAGGAGTTCAAATTAATCAGACTACAGGCACAGCACCATTCATCTATTCGTGGAATTTTGGAGCTGCAGGAAATCAGAGTGGTTTGGCGGCAAATCTTTGCCATGGAACATATTCTGTTGACGTGTTAGACGATGCTGGATGTACAGAAAATATTGTTTTTGTGATTGATCAACCTGCGAAGATGGTCTTGACAAATTTCGCACTGACGAATGCTGGTTGTTCAGATGGAGCGTGTGATGGCACATTAGATGTACAGGCATCAGCAACATTGAGCTATGAATTCGATGGGGTTGTGAACGGAACTGGTTCATTCGCGGGTCTTTGTTCTGGATCGTTTACATTAATCCTCACAAATCCAGAAGGTTGTACAGTAAGTGAACCAATCACTATTGCCGATGAAGTTCCTCCTGTAGCCAATTTTGGCGCACTACCTGGAGAAATGTCTCTTCCAGACCATGCAACCAGTCTTTTTAATAATTCAACGAACGCCACACATTATCTTTGGACAATTACAAGTCCTAATTTTCAATATACAACTACAGATGAGGATTTCGTAATTGACTTTCCTTACGAGGGTGCCAATTATGAGGTTTGCTTAACTGCAATGAATGCAACCTCATGTGAAGACACGCTTTGTGATAACATTGAGGTACGTGACGAATTCACGTTATGGGTACCTAACTCGTTCACTCCAGATGCTGATGAATTCAATAATTCATTTAAACCAGTTGTAAGTGATGTTGACGCACAATCGTACGATTTATTCATTTTTAATCGTTGGGGTGAAGTGATTTTTGAATCCCACGATCCAGAAATTGGTTGGGATGGAACGTATCATGGTGAGCTTGTAATTTCTGGAATTTACGTGTGGAAGATCACCCTAAAATCTAAGCACACAGATGAGTTGAGAGTCTTTAATGGATTCGTAAATATGATGCGTTAAACATCAGTAAACCCTAATTCTTCAGTCATTCTTTTAAACTCCTCCCGATACTGGGATTGAATTAAAATTTGCTCATCCTTCATGGGATGCTTGAAAGAAACTTCTGCTGCGTGAAGTAAGAGCTTTGTCATTCCAAAATGTGTTTTAAATAGGCGATTTTGCTTATTGCAACCATGAGGACGATCACCAATTATAGGATGAAGAATGTGTGCAAAATGCTTGCGAATTTGATGCATCCTTCCAGATTCTGGAGTTACTTCAACAAATGAATAACGGGATGTTTTATGAATTCCATGGACGAGGTCAATTTCAACTCGTTGAATTGTTTTGTAATGAGTAACTGCATCTTGCTCCTTCCCAGCATCATTGATAAGAGAATAGTCAATTGTTCCAACATCATCTGTCCAACCACGTACAATTGCAAAGTATTTCTTGCTAACTGCCTGTTCCATAAATTGAACTTGCAGTCGACGATTGGCTTCCTCATTTTTTGTAAAAACGAGAACACCTGATGTTTTTCGATCCAATCTATGAGCAGGATATACCTTATGATCAATTTGGTCGCGCAACAATTGCAATGCAAATTCACTTGCATCATTCGCCAATTTCGTTCGATGTACTAAAAGTCCATTTGGCTTGTGAATGGCAATGAGATCTTCATCTTCATGGAGTATTGAAAGCATCCTTATTTCTTGCGAACGATCATCAATCCATCACGAATTGGCAAGAGTAGTTCTTGAACGCGATCATCAGTATGAATGAGTTCATTCAACTCTACGAGTGCTGCTGTATCAATATCCTCTTTTGGAACATCCTGTAGCACTTTACCTGACCAAAGCACATTGTCGATCAAAATGTATCCTCCAGGTGTCAATTTATCTATAACCAGATTGTAGTAATTAATGTAGTTGGATTTATCTGCATCTATGAAGACTAAATCAAAGGATTCATTGAGTGTAGGAATGATCTCCATGGCATCCCCTATCCTCATTGTGATTGCATCTTTGTAGTCTGATCTTCCAATGAAATCCTTGACCAAATCCTCTAACTCCTCATTTTTGTCAAGGGTAAGAATCTTACCTCCCTCTGCCAAACCTTCTGCCAGGCACAATGCTGAATATCCTGTATACGTTCCTATTTCGAGTACATTTTTTGGTTGAATCATGTGTGAAATCATACTCAATGCGCGCCCTTGAAAATGTCCACTTAACATCCTTGGCGCCAAAACTTTCAGATGTGTTTCACGATTCAATTCATAAAGAAGTGCTGGCTCTTGCTCAGTGTGCGCACAAACGTAATCGTCTAATTCTTGGCTGATAAATTCCATAGTGTCTTACTTATTGGTCGAGTAAATCCGATTTGTAATTGTTAATTCATCCTTTTTTACTGGCATCCTTGGCGAATTCAAACGAGTAATGTACAAAGGTAGAAAGTACCATGTAATAAATGACATTTAGGAAGCCCGAAACCATGACTCCTAAAAAGACTGGTATTTCGGCTTGCTCAAAAGGCGCCCTAATTACATTCATCACGAGTTCATCAATTAAATAGTAAGCACGATTGTGTACAAGTAGTAAAATCATGGCCAAGACAACAAACCCCAAGATTGGTTTCCATACACCTACTTTGTACGTAATTGAGATCTTTTTTCGCAGAAGTATTGCGTAATATCCAAGAGTAACGAGTGGAAGAACCTGCGCTAAGAGTACCATTAGAGAATCGATAGCACGTCCTATCCAGCCAATGGTCCAATAATCAGTATAGTCATCATAATAGTTTAGTGGCTCAGCTGGATCAACAAAGTAATATCCAAGAAGGAAGGTTCCTACAATCGTAACGATCAGAAAATACCCATAGGCAGTCGAATCAATTTTACCAAAAGCCTCTTTGATGGAATAGCGTTTTTCAGGATAATCCTGAAGATACATCCGGTATTTTATGATAAATAGTAGAGTCATTGCACTGACTAGGAAGTATAGATAATCAAATATCATTATTCCAATGTCAAGCATATGATCGATAACATCTACGTACTCGGGCAATCTAAATAGCAAGATTACGTAAGTACAGCAGAAGACAATAATGAATGAAACTAAGGTAGACATCAGATAGAAAAGCACGTAGAATTTAAATCTGCCGCGATTCCTTTCGGCAAGATCATCCAGTGATTTTGACAATGTTTCTTTCAGGAATTGAAGTAGCCACATAGGATTTAGGTTTAGACAAAGATGTAAATAAATAACTCAATGAAAAACCTGATATTTGTCGCATGAAAACTGTTAACATCAAGGGATATCATGCAATAGGCGTTTTTCGAGGTAAAACGTCACACAACATGGGAACGTTATGGCGCTCAGCATATATTCTAGGTGCAGCTTACATTTTCACAGTTGATGGTCGTTACAAAAAGCAATCATCTGACGTTCTTCGAACATGGTCGCGCATTCCTCTGTTCAATTACAAAACGTTCGATGATCTCCTGGCAAACATCCCATACGACTGTAGATTAGTAGGAGTAGAAATTGATGATCGAGCTGAAATGCTGCATGATTTCGAACATCCCAAACGTGCCATTTATCTTTTGGGAGCTGAAGACACAGGTTTGCCAGATTTCGTAAAAGACAAGTGCCATTTTATCGTTAAGTTGCCTGGGAATACTTCCTTAAATGTTGGAGTAACAGGAAGTATTGTTCTTCATGATCGCGTTTCAAAGGTTCCATGTGATTTACCCCCTAATCATACTGAT
>JBLHON010000115.1:0-10912 GCA_047621865.1 Crocinitomicaceae bacterium
TATGCCAATGAATAGAATGCTTCAATAATATCAGGTCGAAGATCATGGGCTGTTGTAAAATACTGAATGCAAACTGGGTCCTGCTCTTGCTGATAAATTACACCTAACATTAGATAGGCTTCGTAGAATGTTGGGTCTTGTTGAACAGCTGTCTCGTACGATGATTTCATCAAGTCAATGTTTCCGAGTACGCGGTAGATAGATCCCTTTAAAATATATGCATCCCGGTACTTAGGGTTCACTTTCAAAGCATTGTTAATGTACTTAAAAGCTTGATCAAAATCTTGTTGTTGACTGTACGTAGATGCCAAGGAAACAAGAAGGTCTGTGTTTTTGGAATCCTTTTTCAAAAGGCTAATAAAATGACGCTGTGCCACATAAACATCTGCCACTGAGCGCTCTGGTCTATTATTTAACACATCTGCGTAAAACCTTTCAACCTCTACGTTTGTACTGTCTAAACGATAGGCTTTTGCCGCATCTGACATTGCAAGATCATAGTCATAAGTGGTTAAGTTCTCTCGACCTCTCTTTACCAACAACTCCGCACTGTCTGGGTATTGCTCAATTAATGCATCCAATGATAAACTCTTTGGGGATATTATTTCCTTTTCTCCACCACAAGCAACTAAAAGAAGTAGAAGTGAGCAAAAAAGAAATCCAATTATTGCAGATATTCTCATGGTACAAATTTATGATGATTTTTTGATTTCAGCGTTGCGTTTCAGTCGTTGATTGGATGCTTTTAGAAGATATTCGTGTCATCTCAACAAAATCGTTAATTTTGTAGCATGAAAACATGGAAAGTTCTTCTTGTACTAACTGTCGTTTTGTTCACTGCGGATATCGCATTTGGGCAAGGTTGTTCTCAATGTAAGTTAGTTGTCTCGCAAACTGCAAGCGATAGTGTAACGATGGTTGATGAGACTTCTTTCGGGAGTAATATTAATTATGGAATTCTATTCTTGATGACACTTCCCTACATCATCTTGTTTACCTTCTTCTTTGCCTACTTTCGCAAACGTATTTTTGCATTCCTTCGTGGATTGTCAAACAATTAACAGCCGCCTAAATAGACTGGCTTCTTCTATTACAATCTTCTTTTCCGAGTTTTGAATAACGAGTGATCTCGATTCACATACGCCAATGAGAACTCTAGCGACCCACCTCGATATGCTTTCCGCAAGCCTGATAATGTGACATCGTATGAAATTCCAAACTGGAAACCTCTCCAGTCTACCATTACTGAAGGAATTACGGCATCAAATATTCGGGTATAGACACCAAATCCAACGAACGCATTCTGACTATTGCCTGTGATCTTTGTTCCATTTTCAAAACGATAACGAACCATTGTTCCAATCAGTGTTTCATAATGTCCAGCCTGAATGAACTGCAAAACGGATCCATCCACAGCGAATTGTGTTGAGGCAATGTCTGCCACAAATCCAACATGGCCAACATATTTTCTTGCGAGCTTATCTGCACTCCCATTCATATAACGTAAGTCTGGCTCATTGATATGATATGCTGAGGCGCCAATTTGCAATTTAAACTCATTGTTTCTCGAAAAGTTGCTCTTCCCTCCATCGTACACGTAATACAAGCCAGCTGAGGCGTCCATATAGGTAAAAGACGTAACTGTGTTTGTTTCGCCACTCAAGAGCAGAGGATCAAAACTATTTCCATCCCACTGATTCATGAAAGAAACATTGCTTAAGTCTGCTTTACGTTGACCAAAACCTCCTTGAATTCCTGCCGAAAGAGTACTTCCAGAAGCCATTGGAATTATTCCACTAATTGTCAATGCAGCTGTTTGATTTCCAAATTTAGAATCTCCACCAATATCATTGTAGAGCAAAATTCCCGCTCCCATATGTGCTCTGTCGTTCATGGGTGCCTTCCATAGATTAGCATCTACAGCAATCGAGGTTGTCATGAATTGTGTGCCTGCTCCAAGCCATTGATTCCTATGGTTGACGATTGCTCTCTCCCATCCATCAAAAACGCCTGCTGCTGCAGGATTAATAAATAGAGGTGTTTGAGACGTCTGTGCAAAATGTAAATCCTGTGCACTTACAGTTTGAAGCGCGCAACATGCTAGGGTAATTATTATGATCTTTTTCATACTACTTGATTATGGCGAGAGTGCCATTCCTTCACTTCATTATTCATAAACTACCTGATGCTTATATTGATCCATTTCTGAGGCCACGCGCATTCTATTGTGCATTCTATTTATTTCCTGTTCTAAAGAGTGGCCGATGCTTGTTCACATAGGTAATGGAAAACTCTATTGATCCTCCACTGTATGCACTGCGAAGTTCCGAGATGGTAATATCGTAGGAAAGAACAAATTTGACTCCGCCAATATCAAGCAGAAGGGATGGAATAATTGCATCTTTCAGCCTCAATTGTAGGCCAAATCCTGCGTATGAGTTGTGATTCATTCCTCTGGACTTCTTTCCATCTTCAAACCTGTAGCGAGTTCTTATACCAAGAAGTGTCTCGAGATGTCCACCTTGGGCAAATTGTAAGACCGAACCATCCATTGCAAACTTCGTCCCTGGAATATCTCCAAGAATAGAGGCATGGACAACAAACTTCCGACTCAATCGATCTATGCTACCATTAACGTATCTCAGTTTCGGTTTATTTAAGTGATGACCTGCCACTCCTATTTTGAATTTGAAGTCGCTATTTCTACTGCGTAAATTTTTCTTCCCACTGTAGACATAAAAAAGTCCTGCAGACGCATCCATGAAGATAAATGAGGGCAACACATTTTGCTCTCCACTCAATTGATTCTCATCGAACTCTACACCATCCCATTGATTCAAAAAAGAAACATGAGACAAGTCTGCTTTCCGCTGACCAAGTCCCGTTTGAATTCCAAGAGAAATGGTGCTGGTTTTTCCAGTAGGCAGTATCCCATTAAAGGTTAATGAACCTAGCTGGTTCCCGAACTTGGAATCTCCCCCGATATCATTGAAGAATAAAACCCCCACCCCTGCATGGGCCGTATTTCTTCTTGCTGATTTCCACAAATTAGCATCTGCTGCAATGGATGTTGAGAGAAATTGAGTTCCCGTGTTCACCCATTGGGTTCTATGATTAATTCCAATTCGCTCCCAGCCCTCAAAAACTCCTGCAGTTGCTGGATTAATTAGCAAGGGCACTTGGTCTGATTGTGCGAAGTGAAAATCCTGTCCACTAGCAGTGTAAAGCACGCATAGTGTCATTACGACTGTTGCGACTTTCTTCATCTTATTTAACTACTGTAATGTTTCCTGAATGCCATTCTTGGGCACCATTGGTGAAGGTCACCTGATACATGTATGGATAGACACCTGCATTGACTGGTATGCCGTTGTAATTGCCATCCCATTCTAAGTTTGGATCACTAGAGTGTACCATTCTATTCCCCCATCTATCGTAAACGAAGAAGGTAAATGATGCTACATCTTCACCAACTATTATTGAAAACATTTCATTGTTTCCATCTCCATTTGGACTAAATCCAGTTGGTACATGTACGCCGTCTCCAGATGCGCCAGGTGGTATGATTGGTGGAATTACTGGTGGAGCTGTTGTTGGAACGAATACTGCCGTGATAGACTCTGGTCCAGTAATATTAACTCCATTGGTGTCCTCAATATCTGGGTTAACCATAGGACCAGTGTTATACTCCCAATGATCAAAGGTATATCCCGTAAATGCACGAGCAATTGTGTTCGTTTGAATTCCACCATAATAACTCGCTGTCCAAGGATAAGTTCCTATCCAGATTGAATTCACTTTGATTTCACCCGCTCCAGGAGGGCTAACATCAAAGGTAAGGTCATAAGGTCCATCTAATCCATAGCAGCCAATCAATCCTGTTTCCAGTGCTACACATCTTAAGTCAATAAAATCTTTCAGCGTCTGTACAGTCCCTTGCCAACCTGCGTAAGTTCCTCCCCAAGTAGCAATTTGCGCTGGCATCTCTGGGTCAATTTCCAGAATCATGCTGTCCAACAATTGATTCATGTACGCACATGAAAAGTTCGTGTTCACCATGTCAATGTAGCGCGTAATATAATATTGCTCAACTTCAGGAACATCTGACATTAGCTTAACGAGGATGTCCGTGTGACCTTGATTCCCTGGGTTTGGTAAATTCTCCACATTACATGGATCAGCATTTGCAGTAGGATCTGGAATTCCAGTATAATTGATATAGTGTCCAAAGGTGGCATCCATATCCCAAAGGGTATAGCGCCATTTCTTTTTATCACCTGCTGGGTCCATTCCGCGCCACCATGCAGTATTCCAATTCAGCCAATCCTGTGACACGATGTAAGAATTAAACATGAAGTAATCACACAGCGATTTCCAATTCAATTCGCTGTCGACATAATCGTAGTTGGCTTGGATACTAATATCGTTTGCAAGAATATAGGCCACCAAGGCATCCCAATCATTTTGAGCATTTGGAGCACCATATTCTTCCCAGGTAGCACCCCAAGTCTTCAAATACTGTAAATCATATTTTCCTTGATCGTAATAATATCCTGTATAATCGTGATCGTCAATTTTTTCACGAAGTTCATAGACTCCCCAATATTCTCCATTGAGGTATAATACACATGGGCGCCAGGTTCGCTCATCCATTCTAAGGTTAGCACGAATCGAGAGTGTATGAACGAAAGCATCACGAATATGTGCTCCATCTTCCTCAGGATAATTATCATTAGCCGCCGGCTTAAGAATAAGACGCTGGAATTTATCGCGTGTTTTCTCTTGGAAAATCTTGTGTTCTACGTCTCCATTATAGCCATATTGATCGCGCATGATAAAATCAAAACCACGTTGATCATAAGCCCAAGAGTCATTTCCGTGTTTATTAAAATCTCCTTCACCCTCATCTATAAATGTTCCATCTTGCTCAAAAAGCTCAAAAGCCCCTAACTGATTTCCTCCCCAGCTATTTCCATTAGCGATTAGATCATAAATTTCGTCCGAGCAAACTGATACCACAGGAAGTGGATGGGTTGAGTTGATGAAATATGTATTTGTCTCATTAAAACTTGGCTCATTCACTCCAAATGCTTGTGCTCGAAGAACTGTTGTTGTTGATATATTAATTGGTCCTCCATATACGGCAGATCCTCCATTTGGTGTTGAACCATCTGTAGTATATCGTATGATTGCTCCAGCTTCAGTACACGAAATCGCGACCGTTACTCCAGCTGCATAAAATCCAGGGGCAATGTTCATTACTGGGGTTGGCGTATAAAATGGTTGCGCTCCAGTATTGGCTGCATTAGGTGTTGGATTCAAAAATAATTTCCAGTCAGCAGCTCCATTCGTAGAACGTCCGATTGAATGATCTTCTTTTGTCATGTGAATCATTTTCACAGAATCAATCACGTTTCCGAATGCATTTGAGAGCATGATTGTCTCACCTCTTGTTTGTGCAAGTGTAAAATTGGGGTGCAACTCTCCACCTGTAACAAGATCTCGTTTAGAACAGAAGACCATCATGTATCCTCCAGCTGGAACACTATTTCCTGCTGGAACTGCCCATTTTAAGGCGTTTCCTGCTTTATCCGAAAGATAAAACCCTGAGATGTCAACTGCTGCTGCAGTAGGGTTGTGCAGTTCAATCCAGTCCTCTCGTTCACCAAAGGCATCATTGGGGCCACCAACATTTGAGCAGGAATATT
Organism: Crocinitomicaceae bacterium; assembly: GCA_047621865.1. Lineage (GTDB taxonomy): Bacteria > Bacteroidota > Bacteroidia > Flavobacteriales_D > Crocinitomicaceae > UBA4466. The sequence goes on from JBLHON010000115.1 coordinate 5,709, forward strand.
CATTGATTACTACTTGGCTAAAGGAGAAGTTCGTCACTAAAATGCACAGGAGAGCAGTGAAGAAGTGAAGCATTTTTTTTGGTAGCATAGCTTTAATTCTTTATGAATCTAAACGTTATATTAAAGAGTATTCTACCAATATTACGAAATATATAGGGATTTTGGTATATTAGGCACGTTGAAAACGGCTTCATCGTTGTAAGCCCAACTAATAAATAACTGACAATTAAACCTTATTAGAAGATGACAAAACGACTTCACTCAACCCTTATTTTCACTGCATTCATCGCTTGCACGTTTCTTTTTAACTCTTGTAGCAAAGTAGAAGGTCCTGGTGGATCATCAACTATCAAGGGGGTAATTCACATTGTCGTTAAGGACATTGCGGGTAATGTTATCAATCAGTATGACGCTCCAAAAACGGACGTTTATCTTATTTATGGTGACACTGACACTTATTATGATGATGATGTAGAAACGTCACACGATGGAACATTTGAATTCAATTACCTTCAAGACGGGAACTATCAATTGTTCGTATATGAGGACTGCAATACATGCCCAAGTGGTAAGAATGCGATTATCATGGATGTCGTAATTTCAGAAAAGAAGTCTACCATCGATGTTGGAGTTATTAATATTCTCGATTAAATCACATCTATGAAGTCGCTTGTATTCTTAATTGCCTTACTTTTTGCTGGATCAGCATATTCTCAGCATGAATTTCAGTCATGGACAAATGTTGGTCTTGAAGGCGGAATTATCAAAAAATTGGATTGGTCATTTGAGCTCAATGCTCGTGTTGGCGGATCTGGCTTGGAGACATTCTTTCCACAAGCTGGATTGTCATATAAAGTGACAAAGTGGTTCAAACCATCTATTGAATATCGTTATATTTTTGAGAAAGATGAGTACGAAAATTATTCTGCTGTTCATCGAATCAATTTTAACGCTGGATTCAAAGAACGTGTAAAGCGATTTGATCTCGGGTTGCGTTTGCGCTATCAGTATGCCTTTGATCGTATCGCTGCATCAGAAAATTTCAACCCTGATTTCGATCAGGCAATCCGCGCAAAAGTTACGATCGAGTACGACATTGATAACAGCATTCTTGCTCCATTTTTCAACGCTGAGTTCTTTTACAACCCACAATTTGGACCAAAAGGACCTGGTTTTTCAAAAATGAGATACGCGATTGGTACTTCATTGGAATTGGATGGGCCTCACGATGTTTCTATAAAATATCAATTGGATAAACGCATCAATGATTACAGTGCTAATGTGCGCCACGTTGTTGCAGTATCGTACACTTATGAGATTTCTGGAAAGAAGAAGGAAAAAAAGAGTAAATAACCTTTGTTTTCTTTCAATGATTCCTAAAATCGTTCTCCTTAAAAAATCGAAAAGTGAAACTCTTTCGCAAGAAACGTCTTCAAATTCAAGAGGAAGAATCAAAAACATCAATTCGCTGGTGGCGAATGGATATGCTCGATTTAATATTGCTTTTCATCTTACCAATGCATGTCATCTATGGAATTGCAAGCGCAACGAATGCTGAAGAAATTTTTGGACTGCGCGTACTTTCCATGAGCACATTGACAGGTAGTATCTATTGGACTCTTGCTCTGCTGATGATCTTACATCTCTTCTTTAATCGAATTATGTGTCTGGTTATTTCAACGGAAAACATTCACTATACTAATGGGAAGTTTCCTCCACTTTCTCGCACATTTCCTATGCACGCGATTTCCAATGTCGAGGTGAAAGAAAAGGAGGATCCAATTGCTGAAGCACCCGCTGGATGGAGCCTTACAAACCATACCCTCTATATTAATTCTGCGTCGGGTAAACGAATTCGAATTAAGGGAATCTCTCAAAAGGATGCTTTGTTTATTCGCTATATGGTAATTTCTTATAGAGGAGCATAATTTAAAGCATTTTGGGCGAACGTAATTGATACTAAAGTGTATTCTTATTAAACGAAGAAATGAAACTTCTCTGCTTCCTAGTCTGTCTTGTGATCTCAGTTTTAGGAATTTCTCAAAATTCTAACAAAGATTTAGCCGAAAAAAATAGTGCAGATTACGTGAAGCATTGGGCAAATAATACTGGTTTCCAGTTCGGTTGGCTTTTTCCATTAAAGGTCATTCGTTCAAACGGGATAAAATCGATAAAGACTTATACAGCCCATGGGGAACGACCAAATGAAAGTGAATTGACTCATTCAATCTACCATCTATATGATAGAGATGGGAAAATTCTGGAGCAAGGAATTGCTGGACCAAAGCTTCAAACTCCAAAACGCCTCTATCACTATGACTCAATTGGAAAGCTAATCAAGAAGGACATTTATGACTGTAGGGAGTCCACTCATGCAGATTTTTTAACCAAAACTTGCCAATGGGCTTACGACAGTTTAGGCAGGGTAATTACACGCGTGATTAAATCCACTCCGGGCACGCACCATTTCAAGCCGCCATTCTATGTTCAGTGGGATAATTATTCGTACAACCTTGAAGACTTAAACGTGGTAAATACTGATGGCAGAGGTGATACAATTAGAACAATCGTATTTGATAAGGGAGGCAAGCCTATTGAAATGAGGTCACCAGGAAAAGGAAATGCGCGCGATCAAGTCAACCCGTTTTCAAACTGCATGACTATCAGTACAGATTTCTATGGTCTCAAATCCTATCAAGACACGTGCGAAAACCCTGAATTTGCGCCTGATGGTTCATACATTCCTACAGTGGAACGAATAATTCCAGTGTCCTCAAAAAAGGTTGCTACCTCAGAGTTTATTAAAGGTCAGGAATCATTCACTAAAGTGACTTACGCGAATGTAAATTGGACAATAGTTGCCATCATCAATAAGTTTGGGGTCTACCAATCCATAGAAAAATCAACCTATGATTATGCATCAGACTCTTCTTTACTTTCCAATGACCTTTATACGTTCGATGAATTTGGTCGAGTCTCGAAACATCGAAATTATCACTCCCGCAAAGGAATGCATACACTTGGTTACTATGACCACATTGGTTATCACGAACCTGAGCCAGTGGCTGGACACTGGCATGTGGAGTACAGCTATTATGCAAATGGGATTGTTAAATCCATTTCTCGATATAATGGACTGGATAAAGTCGTTACTTCGTCTTGGAACGAAATCGACTATTATTGATTGAAGTTCGGGACGAGAAACTATTGCTCTTCGTCAGTTGTTGCCTCATCCACTCTAAAACTAAGATCGATCACCTCATCAATTTTAGACTCTGTGATTCCCTGTTCCAAGGTGAATTTATAAATCCCTTTGATAGGCATTTGTCTCCTGCGGAAATACAGTTGAGTGGTTACAATGGAGCCTGAGTTTTCGCCTATCCATGAACCATCATCATTCGTAATTTTAATTTGAAAGGGTTCACGGGCGGTTGTTCCATCTGGCGTTTCCGTCTTCATGAACACCCACAAATTGCTGTATTGATAATCAATCGAGGTTCTCAATGAGAGCGTAAAGTCATACTCGACATCAATCTTTTGAAAATCTACCTCATAGCTTGGCTTAACATCTTGCGGCCATTCCCTTCCATCAAACGAATACACTTTTTCATAAAACGGTTGTTCCCCGCACGAAAAAAGCAGTGCACTCACAGCGATAAAAAGAACTTTATTTCGGAGTTTCATTGTTTTTATTCTGATCGTTGTCCGGTCGTTTTCTACGGTTATTTCTTCGTTTATTCGAGTTGTTTCCTCCCTCAGCTTTTGGTGCATTCGCATTTTGCTCTCCTCCACTCTTAGTTTGATTTGGATTTGACTTCCGTGGATTTGGTCTTCTTTTCTCTCCCGGTTTATTTGCCTCTCCGCCTTGTTTCTCTCTTTGGCCTTTTGGATTATTTCTATTTCCTCCGCCTTTTTTCTTTTTCTTCTTGAAAAGCTTATCAAATCGATTCAGACTATCCTGTCCAACAACATTAGTATAATCAGGTTCCTTCGCAATGGTTACTTCAGAAAACTCAATTAAGTCATGTGGCTTCTTACCATCCTTGTTCATGCGAATGATTTCTCGCACACGATCTGGGTGAACTGGAATAAGTCCAGAGTTTGATTCTCCTTCGTACACATACCACATCTGCTTTTTGAAAACATCTGTCTTTATGTATGCTGCAGTTCCTTTGTCCGTTTTGAGTTTAAGATCGCCTTTTGGAAATGCTTTTATCGCATCCAAGTACATGTCCAACTCATAATTCAGGCAACATTTCAGCTTTCCACATTGTCCTGCAAGTTTCTGCGGGTTGAGTGATAATTGCTGATATCGTGCTGCTGAAGTTGATACAGATCGAAAATCCGTCAGCCATGTTGAACAGCACAATTCGCGTCCACAAGAACCAATTCCTCCTAAACGTGCCGCTTCCTGACGTGCTCCAATTTGTCGCATTTCAATACGCACTTTGAAGACATCTGCCATGTCCTTAATCAATTGACGGAAATCAATTCGATCTTCAGCAGTATAATAGAATGTTGCTTTAGAAAGATCTGCTTGATATTCTACATCAGAGATTTTCATTGCAAGTTTCAAGTTCAAAGCAAGTGTTCGAGCTTGATACATCGCGTCTTTTTCGAGCGATCTTGCACTAATCCACTTGTCAATATCTGCTTGCTCGGCAATGCCAAATATCTTACTAGCTTCCATGGGTTTAAACCCAGGAGACTTCTTCTTAACCTGTATTCTAGCGAGTTCACCAACGACAGAAACGACACCAACGTCTTTTCCAGGACTTCCCTCTACAACTACAACGTCACCGACCTGTAGTGTTAAGTTTTTGGTGTTTCTAAAAAATCCTTTTCGGCTATTTTTGAACCGAATTTCTATTATATCGTAAGGAGCTTGACCGTTTGGTGACTCCATATTTGCCAACCAATCGTAAACCTCCAATTTGCTACATCCGCCAGAGCTACAAGTACCGTTGTTTTTACATCCGCCCGGAGTTCCACCTCCGCCGCAACTGCTACAGCCCATAGTTCTTTACTTTGTAGTAAAGGTACTCATAATAGTTAATATCATTTTTTAAGCCTCCGATAAGATTTGAAGATTGAATTGTTAACGAGTCACAGATCTCGTTGCTATGGCAATAGCATAGAATTAGGCGTGATGAATGTATCTCATTACCTGAAAACACAATTGCGTGAAGAGTATTTTGGGATTT
>JBLHON010000116.1:0-10725 GCA_047621865.1 Crocinitomicaceae bacterium
ATTGACATTCAAATGGACTTAATGAGCTTTGGGATATTGCTTGGAGCCCTTATTGTCATTGGTGTTGTCATCTCAATCGTGTCAACTTGGTTCGCTCTTAACAAATATTTGAGAATGAAATTGGATGATTTGTATTAAATTTGGGGCATGAGTAAGAAAAAGCACCAATCGAAATCGAAAAGTTCACAATTGTTAGATGCTGACTTATTGGACGATGTTCAAGAGCAGAAAGTAGTTCCACAAGCTGATGGAACAATCTCTCTTGACGAATTTAGTAGAACGGGGCCATTTGCTTTCAATAAGGCGAATACAAAGTTCTTACTAATTGGTTTGGCAATCAATATCATTGGCTTTATTCTTATGATTGGTGGTGCTACTGAAGATATAACCAAATTTGATGCGAATGCAATTTTCAGTGAAACGAGAATTACCATTGCTCCAATCTTCATCGTGGCAGGATATATTGTGATGCTTTATGCAATCATGAAAAGGCCAAAGACTGAAGATACTGAAGCTTAAGATCGCTCAAAATAAATTTACATGACATTTCTCGAAGCGCTGATCCTTGGTATTATTCAAGGACTGACCGAATTTTTACCCGTAAGTAGTAGCGGACACTTGGAAATTGTGAAAGCCATTCAAGGAGGCAATTTATCCGAGAAGGCAAGCATGATGATGACAGTTGTCTTGCATTTTGCTACAGCATTAAGCACGATCGTGGTCTTTCGAAAGGAAGTCATGGAGATTATTCGTGGTTTGTTCAAATTCAAGAACAATGATGAGTTCAAGTTTTCCCTCAAAATTGTTCTTTCCATGATTCCTGCAGCAGCCGTGGGTGTCTTTTTTGATGATATTATCGAAACATTCTTTAGCGGAAAAATCTTACTCGTTGGTTCTATGCTGATCGTGACGGGGTTATTATTATTCCTTGCAAACAGAGCAAAGGAATCTATGCGGAAAGTGAGTTTCTCTGACTCACTCATCATTGGAATTGCTCAAGCCATTGCTATTCTACCTGGTATTTCACGGTCGGGAGCGACAATTGGAACCTCTGTACTCTTGGGAGTTGATCGAGAACGAGCTGCGCGATTCTCCTTCCTAATGGTTGTGCCATTAATCTTCGGAAAGATTGCCAAGGACGTATTTAGCTCAGGCTTTACAACTGAAGGAGTTTCTGCCACTGTAGTTGGGGTTGGTTTTGGAGCTGCATTCATTACAGGAATTCTCGCTTGTACACTCATGATAACAATTGTTAAGCGTAGCAAACTCACTTATTTTGCTTATTACTGCTTTATTGCAGGAGGTGCCACAATAGTCTGGGCTTTGGCGAGCTAAACGAAATTTCAACGCATGATTCAGGAATTTGCTCAAGGAAGTACAATATTGGTCGATAAACCATTGAAGTGGACTTCTTTTGATGTTGTCAATAAGTTGCGCTGGCACCTAAGACAAAAATTGGGCGTTAAAAAGATTAAAGTTGGCCACGCTGGTACTCTTGATCCACTTGCCACTGGACTGCTTGTACTTTGTGTTGGAAAACATACCAAGTTGATTGAAGGCTTGATGGGAGGGACGAAGATCTACACAGGAACTTTTCTCCTTGGTAAAACAACAGCCTCCTATGATCTTGAATCAGAGTTCGATCAAGAATATCCAACAGATCATATTACTGAAGAGATGATGGAGGAGGTCCGAAAAAATTTTTTGGGAGAACAGTCACAAACCCCACCTATTTTTTCAGCAAAAAAGATCAATGGTAAGCGCGCTTACGAATCTGCTAGAGCGGGCGAGGAAATTGAAATGAAATCGGTAAACATCCAAATTAATTCGTTCTCTTTGGATGCGACGAATTTTCCAGAAATACGCTTTGAAGTGAGTTGTAGTAAGGGAACCTATATTCGTTCCATCGCAAATGATTTTGGAAAGAAACTCGATTCTGGTGCAACACTTATTGAGCTCAGAAGAACTGCTTCTGGTGATGCTTCTATCGAGGATAGTAAGTCTGTAGAGGAGTGGATTAAATTTATTCAGGATTCACCACTTTAGACAACGAAATTCTTTCTTATCTTTGCGTCCGCTTAATGAATGCCATTAAACTGGCGCGAGGAATAATACCTAAAGATATCAGTGTATGAACAAAATGAAATTATCCCAGTTCAACTTCGATTTACCAGAAGAGTTGATTGCAGAATACCCTAGTGAGAATAGGGATGAGGCGCGTTTGATGGTCGTTCACAGGGATACTGGTAAGATAGAGCATAAGTTGTTTAGAGATGTCATTGATTATATCGCTGAGGGGGATGTAATGATCATGAATAACACTAAAGTATTTCCTGCTCGAATGTATGGGAATAAGGAAAAAACAGGTGCGAAGATTGAAGTTTTCTTACTAAGAGAGTTAAATCGTGAAAGTTTATTGTGGGATGTACTTGTTGATCCAGCACGAAAAATACGAATCGGAAATAAATTATATTTCGGTGACGATGATTCTTTGGTTGCTGAGGTGATCGACAATACAACATCTAGAGGACGTACTCTTCGATTCTTGTATGAAGGTCCATACGAAGAGTTCAAAAAGAAAATTACTGAATTAGGAGAAACTCCTTTGCCAAAATATATCAAGAGAGGCGTTGAGAAAACGGACGAAGATCGTTATCAAACAGTTTACGCGAAAGAAGAAGGAGCAGTAGCAGCACCAACAGCTGGATTGCACTTTTCACGTCAATTAATGAAACGTCTTGAATTGAAAGGAGTTGAATTTGCTGAAGTCACATTGCATATCGGATTGGGAACTTTCCGTCCAGTAGAGGTTGAAGATCTTACTAAACATAAGATGGATTCTGAACAAATGATGATTAAGCAAGAATGCGCTGATAAAGTGAACGCTGCTAAACAGAGTCGCAAAAAAGTATTTGCAGTTGGAACTACTTCAATGCGCGCAATTGAAACTTCTGTCTCTACAGATGGAATGTTGAAACCATACGAAGGTTGGACGAACAAGTTTATTTTCTCCCCGTACGAATTTAGCATTGCTGATGCGCTCATCACTAACTTCCATACTCCTCTTTCAACATTGTTGATGATGATCTCTGCATTTGGAGGCCATGACTTGGTAATGGATGTTTACAAAGAAGCAATAAAAGAGAAGTATAAGTTTTACTCTTATGGGGATGCAATGATGATCCTTTAACTGTAATGAGAAACTAAATGACACAAAAAAAAGGAAGTTGATTTATCAACTTCCTTTTTTTGTTTGCAGAGGTTTAAGGCTGCTATATTCGTCTTATTCAGTCGCGCTGATGGTTAAACAGCGTCTTTGTGTCGACAAATATACACTAATTATAGACTAAAACAATAATTAGTCAAATTTCTTTGAAAAAATACATGACAATGGTCACAGTCTGCCCTGCAAATAATGAGTACTTTTGGGGCGCAAAACAGCTTTAATGGATAGCACAGAAGATACAATAACAACTCCGAGCAAGTTGAAATCATACATGGTTTTTACCAAATTTCGCTTGTCTGCACTCGTCGTTGTCTCCGCGCTTTCTGGTTACTTATTTGTAGGCGAATTCAATTGGCTTGATTTGACGTATCTCTTAGTGGGTGGTTTGCTCGTTACTGCAGCTTCTAATGGCTCAAATCAGATTTGGGAAAGAGAGCTCGATAAAAAAATGAAGCGAACTGCTCAGCGACCACTCCCTCAAGGTCACATGGGGCTGAATGAAGCTTATTATGTGGTGACGGTCTGCTTAATTGCAGGAACTGCATTACTATATATGTTGAATCTCGAATCGGCTCTGCTTGGTTTGGCTGCATACGTATCCTATGTTTTCATGTATACTCCTCTCAAACGAAAAACGGCTTGGGCAGTTCTAGTTGGTGCATTTCCAGGAGCAATTCCACCAATGATGGGAGTAGTTGCCCACGATGAAATAGGATTTGGAATGATTGCTGGTGTACTCTTTTTTGTACAGTTTACATGGCAATTCCCGCATTTTTGGGCCATTGCATGGGTAGCCTACGATGATTACAAGGCAGGAGGGTTTTCCTTACTTCCATCTAATTCTGGAAGATCGAAGAATTCAGCATTTCAAATTGTGGTGTATTCACTCGCATTGATTCCATTTAGCTTATTGCCATGGCTCTTGGAATTTACAGGAACTTGGTCAATGGTCGTTGCCACACTTATTGGTGCAGTCTTCTTCCTGTATTCTTATCGCCTCTATTTAACATGTGAAGTCAAAGATGCTCGGAAATTAATGTTCGCATCCTTTTTTTACTTACCCATTATTCAGTTCGTTTACGTTTTTGATCGAATTGTACCAATTGAAGTCCTATGACACAAGAGAATCTGACAGAAGAAAATACCAATGGGCCACACTATCAGGACGATAATAAGATCCAGATGGAAAAGGCTAAAAAGAACTTGATCTACGTAGGTATGTTCAGTGTTCTCATGCTATTCGCAGGATTTTCATCTGCATATATTGTATCCATGGGAGATGCATTTTGGCTAAAAGTTCCATTCCCAAGTGCTTTTTGGGTCAGTACTGCTTTGATCCTGTCAAGTAGCATAGTGCTGATTTTTGCAATGCGATTTGCCAAAAGAAATAATATGGTAGGATTGAAAGTAACGATTCTAACCACCTTTATTCTTGGCCTGGGATTCGTTTATTTTCAATTCAAAGGCTACGGACAACTATTCGATAAAGGCGTGCATCCATCTTTCAATGGAATTGTAGTCACAGATGGGAGATACGGCAACTATTTCGAAGTGAAGCGTGGTGAAGATTATGTGCGTGTAAACGGAAATGAGTACTTGCTTAATGATAAGAAGATGAGCGATGAGCAAATGAAAGAGCTCCAAAGTTTCATGCTGCAATTCACTGATTTTAAAGATGACAAACCTTTCAAGGTAAAGAAGTATGGAGAGCCCTTCACATTGCTTTTCCATGAGGTTGAACTTGCCATTGAAGGAGAGACATTGCAAACGCGCGACAGTACAGAATTGCCTTATCTCGATCGACAACGTTTGTATTTCTTGGCATTAAATATCCGAGATGGACGTGGTGATTTCTTTGTGAAAGGTGAGATGGGAAAAGATTTCCATGTGTACTACAAAGGGAAAGAACTCGAGTACAAGAATCGTCAATTGCATTGGAAGGGCGCTATTTTATCGCCTTACTTGCAAGTGAAAGCAATGGAGTCATCAGATACGGCTTCTTCTTATTTATTCTTAATAACAATAACGCATTTAGTGCATGTTTTGGTTACAATGTTCTTCATGCTGGCGGCTGTAATTCGTTCATTTAGAGGGCGTGTAAATAGCGAAAACACTATTGGACTCAACATGTCTGCAATCTTCTGGCACTTTTTGGGATTATTGTGGGTCTATTTGTTGCTTTTTTTACTTTTTATTCATTAAACTTGCATAAAAAATTTTCAGTATGGCTGGACATGCGACTAAAGAAATTGACTCCAAAACTTTATGGGGAGGGAAAGTGTCTCCTTTCAGTACTAGCTACGGGAAAATGATGATGTGGTTCTTCCTCGTCTCAGATGCTTTGTCGTTTGGAGGACTACTCATTGCTTACGGTTTTACGCGACACAATTTTCAAGGATCTTGGCCTATTGGCGAGGAAACATTTGATTCACTTCCAGGTCTTGGACATGGATATCCCCTGATATATGTTGCATTGATGACCTTCATTTTGATCGTCTCATCTGTAACTATGGTACTAGCTGTTGAGGCTGGACACAGAATGGATAAGAAAGGTGTAGTGAAATGGATGATTGCTACCATTATTGGTGGTTTCTTCTTCGTTGGCTCTCAAGCATGGGAGTGGTCTCACTTTATCCATGGTTCGGAATTCGGGAAAATTGAATTGGCTGATGGATCTCAGGCAATCGTAAAAGGAGAATTTGGACACGTAAATAATTTCACAGTAACTGTTGCAGGTCATCATCACAAGGTGGATGAAGTGATTGAAGGAGATGTTGATGAAATGGATCACGAGTATCGCCATGCAATAGCTGATGGTCATTTGGAGAAGAATCTTATTACTCTTCACGATGGATCAATAGCGACTGTCTCAAAAGCGCCCAACAAAAATATGCAGCTGATTATTAAAGAATCAGGCGGGACATATAAGAAAGGAAAGAAAATAAAGGATGCTGCGAAAGCTTCAGCAATCTATGAAGAAGTAGTCAACTCTGGAAGTAAAGGGCGCGTTATCTATGGTGCGAACTTAGAACAGAACGAATATGGCCCACAACAATATGGTCAATTCTTCTTCTTCATTACAGGGTTTCACGGTTTCCACGTATTCTCTGGTGTAATGATTAATATCATTATCCTGCTGGGAGTTCTTCGAGGACTTTACCACAGAAGAGGACATTATGAAATGGTAGAAAAAACAGGATTATACTGGCACTTTGTCGATCTTGTTTGGGTATTCGTATTTACCTTCTTCTACTTAGTATAATCTTAAAAGTATAACGCTATGTTAAGAGACGACATTATCGAGTATTCATTAGAGGGGCACCATGATGAAGAAGCTGGAAAGAAAATCAGAAAGAAAATATTCAAAGTAACGATATTACTTACGCTTATTACGGCCGTTGAGGTTGTGATAGGATCATCGATTCACCAAGACAGTTCAAGCTGGTGGATGATCAAGTGGTTGTTTATCATATTGACTTTGCTTAAAGCAGGGTACATTGTTCTCGTGTTTATGCACCTTGGTGATGAACGTAAAGCATTGAAATATTTCATACTTGCGCCATATTTTTGTTTCATGGCCTATCTTATTTTCATAGCCTTGTATGAAGCAACTGCGATTGGTGAGATTGTAGCGACACAAGGAATAGGAGTATAACCCAATTATATAATGGCGAGTAAAGATTCAGCCGGACGAATAAAAGCAGCATTAGCATTGTTGCTTGTATTTGGTCCGGCTATTATTTTAATTGTATTTGGTACTCGAGGCTGCGAACACGTGTTTAAAGAGCCCGAAGACTTTGGAGCCGCCATTAACTATAAGTTTACAGATGGATTGGGCCGAGAATTCACGTCAAAAGATTTTTCTGATAACGTAGTACTCATCACAACACTTCAACCTAAATGTCCAGATAGTTGTGCAGTTTCTTTTTGGCATATAGATCAGCATATTTTTCAGCCAGTTCGAAAGAGCAAGAAGAAACTAGGATCAGTTCGAATCATCTCTTTTGTAACAGATGGAAATGGAAATCCCTTAGAGGATGTGTCCCAAGTTCAAGATATGCTGGAAGATCGAGTGGAAGGCTATGATCCAAATGTCTGGTATATTGCTTCTGGACCTAGTAGAGAATTGTACGATTTTGAAAGCAACAAACAATCCTTATTACAGGAAGGCGAAGAGTACTTTGGTGGTCAAGCATATCAAGAATTAATGTTGTTGCTTGATAAAAGGAATCACTTGCGAATGGTGCTGCCTGGAGATAATGAAGGAATGGTCAGACGTATGAAAGAGCACGTGGCACTTCTGCAAAAAGTCTACGATAAAGAGAAGGCTGAAAAGGCGAAGAAAAAATGAGATATCTAATAGCAGTTGGTCTTGTTTGCAGTCTATTCTCTCTGATTAGCTGTAAAACAGAGTTGCAGAAAAACGTCCTCCCATATTACGGTAATTTTGAAAACGTCTATTCAACTGTGGATGGCAAACAAGTGGTTGATTCTATTTATCCAACAATTCCGGCATTTAGCTACTTGAATCAGGATTCAATCATGGTGAAGTCAACTGTTATGAAGGGAAAAGTCTGGATCGCAGATTTCTTCTTTAGCACCTGTCCAAGTATCTGTCCTACGATGACGACTCAAATGAAACGTTTGAACATCATGACAGATGACATTAATGAGCAGTTGCAATACATGTCGTTTTCCATCAACCCTAATTACGACCAGCCACATATTCTTCAACGTTATATCAAGCTGCACGGAATTGAGGCAGATAATTGGCATTTTTTCACGGGAGATGAGGATAAGACGCATAAACTTGGAATAGAAAATTTCATGGTCTTTGCTGAAGCTTCTGAAGAAGCTCCTGGTGGGTACGCGCATTCTGAATCGTTCGTTTTAGTGGATCGAGAGGGATATGTTCGCGGCGTTTATATGGGAACCGATACAGAGCAGGTTAATCGACTGGAAAAAGATCTTCGTAAACTCTTAAAGTATGAATATGGTGTTGAGTAATCCGCGAAATGTTCGCAAAGCCAAAAAGTTAATCTATGCTGTTTCGGTAATTGTACCAATAGCTGTAGCGGCACTTTTCAAAGTTAGAATTGAGGATGTAGACTTTTCATTCCTTCCGCCCATTTATGCAACAATCAATGGTATAACAGCAATTTTGTTGATTCTGGCTTTGGTTGCAATCAAGAAGAAGAACATGAAGCTGCACCGGATGTTCATTAGAACGTGTCTACTGCTTTCTATTCTCTTTTTGTTGTCTTATATTGCTTATCATATTACTTCTGATGAAACACTTTACCAGGGAGCTTATGGGGCACTTTATTATCCCTTATTGATCGCTCATATTGTTTTGAGTGTGCTCGTGATCCCAATCGTTTTGCTTACCTATCTCTGGGCATGGATGGAGAATTATGAAAAGCACAAAAAATGGACGCGTTTTGCATGGCCTATCTGGATGTTTGTTGCCATTAGTGGTGTGATTGTTTACCTCATGATCTCACCCTATTACAAATAATCTCCCCTTTTTTTTCTGATCTAAGTGGTTCCTTTTCTAAAAAGGGCTTGCACTCATATCTCAGATAGTGGTGTTTGAAAAATCTTAACTTAGCCGTGAATTCAGCTATGGAGAAACAGTACAAAATTGCAGTGGTCATTCCAGCATATCGCGTGGAGAAGAAGATTTTGGAAGTCCTGAAATCCATCAAAGAACCTGTAACACATGTAATTGTTGTTGATGATAAGTGTCCCCAAGAGTCGGGAAAGCTTGTTGAGTCTCAGAAGTTTTCCACTATTGAGAATCTAGAGGTTATTTATCATGAGAAAAATAAAGGTGTAGGTGGTGCAGTGGTGACTGGCTACAAAAGAGCAATCGAGCTCGAATGTGATGTTGTCGTAAAAGTTGATGGTGATGGGCAAATGAATTTATCACATCTGCCAGATTTGATCGCGCCCATTCTCAATAGGAAGGCTCATTATACCAAGGGTAATCGTTTTGTTGATTTTAAAATGCTTCGAAAAATGCCCAAAATCCGTTTGATTGGCAACAGTATTTTGTCCTTCTTGCTAAAAGCTGTTTCTGGCTATTGGAATATTATGGATCCTACGAATGGCTATACAGCTATAGGAAAAGCGGCACTAAAAAACCTCAATCTTGATAAGCTTTCGAAACGCTATTTTTTCGAATCTGATATGCTCATTAATCTGAATATCCATAAACGAGTGGTGCAGGATGTTCCAATTCCTGCAAAATATGATGATGAAGAAAGTTCTTTGTCGGTCACAAAAACGCTCTTGTTATTTCCATTTTACCTGACAAAAGGAATCTTCAGACGCATTTTCTTCAAGTATTATATCTATGATTTCAACATGGCTTCTGTCTATTTGATTTTTGGGATGCCTATGTTATTATGGGGCGTGAGTTTTGGCGCATATGAATGGTGGTGGCATGCTCAGAGAGATACGTTTGCTTCTACAGGAATCGTTATGTTCTCAGTCTTACCTCTAATTTTAGGTACGCAATTCGTCCTCCAAGCTATTCAGATTGACATTCAATCAAATACAAATCCGCCCACAGAATTTTAAGAAACTCAATGAGCCTATGACGATGCCAATTTCAGTAAAGACACGTTCGATCATTGAGATAGCCATTGCTTTAGCTCTTATTTTTAGCTGTTGCTATTCATTTGAAAATTCTGAGGTAGTTTCTCCTGATGGGACTTTGTATCATGGATTAGCCCATAACTTGGTGGATGGAGATGGATATCACGACAACATTCGAAACGACTTTATCTTACCTCCTGTTGGTCATCCACTGATAATCTTGCTTGCAAATAGTTTAGGGTTGAATGATGCTGGTTCATTTGCGCGTCTTCTCCTGTTTTTGGGATTACTCTTCGCGTTCTTTTCTACAATTGAATTGAAGCTTCCACCGTTTTTACGCCTGTTGGTCATTCCATTAATCTTCGCACTAATTCCAACTATTTACGACTGGGGCGTCGAGGCTACAATCTTCTTCACGATCAATTTATTGCTATTTGCCGCCTTGCGATTTATTAATCGTTACACCTTGCGAGCAGGACTTTTTCTTGGATTCGTTATTGCACTCAATTTATTGGTTCGTCCTGTACATGGGCCATTTATCTACTTAATTGTATTGATTGCAGCACTTGCTTATTTCCGCCACAAAAAGAAGGTCTTCCTCTTACTCGCAAGCTTGTTCGTTGGCCTTGCAATCGTAAATGGAACAAAGCTGATCTCTAAAATTAGTTTTGGCGACAATCGATTAAGCAGTGGAACCTACAGTGAAATTCCCTTGTATTGTGCCAATAACAAATACATTAACCTAGAGCAAGTATACTATTCTGCAAGATGGCAGGTCCTTCCTGAAGATGAATATGAAGAAGCTATAGCGCCCTTGATGCGAACAACAACCTGGCAAAATCGGGCAAAAGTACTACGCGAAAAGGTCATCTCCTTCTATAAGAATCATCCTGGGA
>JBLHON010000117.1:0-10712 GCA_047621865.1 Crocinitomicaceae bacterium
TCAAGTATTGACTCAGTTGGCTTCTTTGACAATCAAAACCTCTATAAGTTGATTAGTTTACCTGGCTATGATTCTGTTCTTGTCTCTTCTGTCCATCCAGACTCAGCCATCTACCGGGCAACATTTCAATTCGTTGGATCTGGGAAAGGAAATTACAAATTCAGTCACTATAATGCTCTTGGAAAAGTATATCTGTGGGCAGATCCAGTAGCTGGTTCAAGCATTGGTGATTATACGCCCTCTCGAACAATTGTCACACCGAAAAAAAAGCAAATGATCACATCAGGTGTAAGCATTCAATTGACGAAGCTCTTGCGACTTGAAACCGAATTTGCTTACACCAATAATGACCTGAACACCTTTTCCACAAGAGATTCTCTGGATGATAAGAGCTTTGGAACAATGACAAGATTAATAGGCGACATTCCATTATCACGAGATAGTGTTCCAAATTGGGTGTTGAGAACGACCGTGGAACTTGAAGCACGGGATAAGAGTTTCAACGAGATTGAAAAGTACAGAGCTGTGGAGTTTGATCGAGATTGGAACACTAGAAACCTTGGCTATGAAGGGAATCAGGTGAGCTCGAAATTGGGAGCAAATTTCATCAATAAGAAGCATGGAAACATTAATGTGTCTGGTCAACAGTATACAATTGGTGGTGATTATCAAGGCTTGCGTGGCTTTGGAAATGGCAGATGGAAGCAAAATGGCTTCTCGGCTCTTTGGGATGCTAGTTACCTATCGAGTAAAACAACTCAGCAGAATGAATTTCTTCGCCATCGTGTAGATTTATCACAACAAATTGGTTGGTTCCGATTTGGATTCAAGGACGATCATGAATTAAATCGTTTTGAAACCAACCTACTGGAGCCCAATAGTTATCAGTTTCTTGATTATCAATTTTACGTTGCAAATAGTGATTCCGTTGAAAATGAGTACAAAATTTTCTACCGTGAACGACTTGATTATCGCTCAGATAGTACTGATCTGGTTCGTGCGGCCAAGGCAAAATCATTTGGAACGGAAATGAAATTCACGCAGTGGAAAAAACAACAATTGAGTTTCGTTACGAGCTACCGCCAATTAGTAGTGGATGATAATGCTCTGATCAATCAGACGGCTGAAAACACATTGTTGGGCAGAATTGAACATCAATTGAAAATTTTAAAAGGAGCACTCACCCTGAATAATTTCTATGAAATTGGATCGGGACTTGAGTTGAAACGCGAATTCATCTATATCGAAGTCAATGCTGGGCAAGGCGTGTACACATGGATTGATTACAATCTTGACGGGGTGAAGGATTTGAACGAATTTGAGGTTGCTCAATTTCAAGATCAGGCCAGCTATATTCGCGTTTTTACGCCAAGTAATGAATACGTCAAAACATATTCGAATGAATTTAACTCCTCAATTTATTGGCGTCCTGAACGTCTCTGGGCAAGTAAGAAAGGCATATTGAAGTTTGTTTCTCGTTTCTCAGATCAGGCACGTGTTCGAATTCGTCGAAAGACGAACTATTTTGATGGCAGTGAGGCTTTCAATCCATTTTATTCAAAAATTCAGGATACAAATTTGATCTCAATGAGTTCTAACCTGAGAAACACACTCTTTTTCAATCGAACATCGAGCATTTTTGCTGCTGAATATGTCTTCCAAGATCTACACAGTAAATCATTGCTTGCAAGTGGATTTGATTCGAGGGTAAATGTTTTCCATGAGGTCTCGACACGATGGAATATCCGCAAGCGATTTACGATTGAAGTTTCTGGAAAGGTGGGTGAAAAAAGATCTGAGGCCGATTATACATCTGGGCGTAATTATGCGATCAACTTTTACTATATCGAACCCAGTTTCATCTACCAGCCATCTACAACCTTCAGGATTACACTAGATGGTCGAAATTCAAGAAAGGAAAATGACGCAATCTTGGGTGGAGAAGTGGCAAAAGTGAATGAAATCGGCACGACCTTAAAGTTCAACCAAGCGCAAAAAGGGAGTTTCCTAGCTGGGTTTAAAACGGTTATCATAGAATATTCGGGAGAGTCTAATTCTGCCCTGGGGTTTGAAATGTTGGAGGCGCTAAAGCCTGGCGTCAATTATACTTGGAGTATTGGTTACCAGAGATCAATATCCAAGAATTTGCAGCTTTCAATCCAATACAATGGTCGGAAATCTGAGGACAATCGTGCAATTCATTCTGGTGGAATGGAGGTTCGCGCGTTTTTCTAATCAATCTCATTCTCGTTTTCGGGAACGATTTCTATCTCATAAGTAGTTAACTGAATGCTTTTTCCTACATTAGTGAAGCTATTATGAACTCAATAATCAGAATTTTTCTCGCGCTTTTTTTCTCGCTCCTTGCAGGCTCACATCTGCATGCTCAAGATATTTTGCTGATTGACGAAGAGACCAATTTTCTGGGGAAATCAATTACTGATCGATTTACAATTTTCCATTCTGACGTCGACATGAAAATTGACGATTTTTTGGGAGCAAAGGAGGAAATGGAAGGTGCACAGATGACTCATCGTCTGGAAAATCTTGATTTCACGACAGGAACATTTTTCATTCATTTCACGATCGTTAATTCAAGCTCTTCTGCTTATTCATTGGTTTTGGAAACAGCTCGCCCAGTCACAAATGTGGTTGAGTTGTTCTCTGTGAATGAGTATAAAACCGTTTTCTCAGGAGATGGAATTCCTTTTTCGGATAAAACCATCCCTTCTAGTGCAAGTGTGCTCCCGTTAAATGTTCCAAGTGGACGTAAATGCGAGTATGTCTTGAAACTGTCCAGTGATGGCGAAAATCTCACATTGCCAATGGTCTTCATGGAGAAAAAATCCTTTGAGGAGAGTGCACATCAAAAACATCTATTCAGTGGCATGTTCTACGGGATTTTCCTTTTTGTGCTCATTATCTACTTGACATTTTTCACTCTCTTACGCGAAAATCTGTTCTTGACATACGTGGCTTACGTTCTCTTTGGTGGACTTCTGCAATTCGGTTTGGATGGATATATTCATCAGTACATTTTTACAAGTGGTGGATTCTGGTCACAGCATTCGATCCTAATTGTTGCTGGATTTACGGTCTTGTTCATGCTTCTCTACGCAAGCAAATATCTCGTCTTAACTGGTAAATTAAAGTTAATCTCAACACTTCTTTTACTCATCGTGAGTACCGCGATGATCCTTTCTTTATTCTCAGGAAAACTCTACGAAATTGCCTACCCACTTATTAATGGCTTTAGTTTTTTAGCCCTCTTGTTTGTTTTGGTCGCTGGAATCATTCAAAGAAGATCTGGAAAGGTGAGCAGACTCTTCATTGTAGGACTGGGATGTTTGGTCGTAGGTGGATTAATTTTTATTCTCGGAAATTTTGGAGTTATCGACGCCCCATCAATCACACAACAGTCCTTAAAAATAGGAACATTGCTTGAGGTAATCTGTCTCTCTATTCTTATGGCTGGGCGCTATAAATCCTTACAGGAGGAGAAGGAACTCGCGCAGCAACAGCTATTGAATGAGTTTGAAGTAGCAAATGTTCGACTGGAGAAGGAAGTTGCAGAGCGAACCAAGGAAATCGAAAAACAACGAGCTCAGCTCAAAGAGAAAAACGAAGATTTCGTTGCAAGTGTTAAATATGCAGAGCGAATTCAGAGTGCAGTAATGTCAAATGAGGATAAATTTAAAAGTTATCTTCCCGACTCTGTCGTCTTCTTTAGACCAAAAGATATTGTGAGTGGCGATTTTTATTGGATCGACATGATTGAGCCAAGTGAAGAATGGCCAGATGGACTTGTTGTCTACGCTACAGCAGATTGTACAGGTCACGGGGTGCCAGGTGCACTTGTGAGTATTATTGGAAATCACTTATTGAAACTGGGTAGAAAAGATGAAACAGTTCAATCACCTGGACAAGCACTTGATTTTTTGAGTCGTGAAATAAATGCTACACTGAATTCAAAGTTTGCCCAAGAGAATATCAGGGATGGAATGGATATTACGCTCTGTGCCTTGGATCTTCATAAGAAGGAAATTCATTTTGCAGGAGCTCAAAACTCGGCTTATGTCATCCGGGATGGGGAGTTAATTGAACTAAAAGGTGACCGTAAGTCTGTTGGCTATGATGATCGGGAAGAAGAACATCATTTTTCTACACTTTCTTACATGTTAAAACCGGGAGACATGATTTATACATGTAGTGATGGCTATGCTGATCAATTTGGAGGGCCGGACGGAAAAAAATTCATGTCGAAACGTTTAAAAAACATGTTCATTAATATGGCTGCAAGTGACTTGGAGGATCAGAAGCAGTTAATGGTGAGTGAGTTTGATGGCTGGAAAGGGGAACAAGAACAATTGGACGATGTTCTGGTGATTGGCGTTCGAATTACCTGAACGAATTGATAGAGTAGGTGTACAGTTCACTACTAAAGCATCCATTATGAAGTTGAAGATCAAAGAACCATGCCACGAGGATTGGAATAAGATGAATCCCAACGATTATCAGATTGGCTTGCACACCCGTCATTGTGATTCCTGCGAAAAGAGTGTAATGGATTTTACCCAGAACACGCGTGCTGAGATCATTGCATTTATGCTGTCAAATCAAGATAAAAGTGTGTGTGGTAGAATGCGTCCTGATCAATTTGATTTCCGACATGAAGATGTTCCTATGTTGATTACAACAATGCAACGTCAAAAAACTGCAAATCCCTTTTTGATTTTATCACTTGTTTGTATGAGCTTGTCCGCGTATGGGCAGGAAGAGATTAAACACATAGAAACCCCACCAGCAGTAGAACAGCATTACAAAGTGGGTAAAATGGTCGCTCAGCCCCAGGAACTAGAAGAACTTGGTGACATGGAAGTTGACATAATAGAAATTACGACAAAGGGTGAAATGATTGCATTGCCACCAGATACCAGACAAGGTGATATTGCTTTGGTTCCAGGAACAGAATCAACTGAAACGTGTAGCTCACAACGAATCTACCAATTCGCTGAAAAGATGCCTGAATTTTGTGGTGGCTTATCAGCCATGACCAAATACTTTTCTGAGAACGTATATTATACCTCAAAATCGAAAGTGCAGGGAACAGTGTATGTACGATTTGTAGTTGATGTAGATGGGAGCATCAAGCAATCTGAAATACTGAGAGGAATTGCAGATCCTAAGTTGAATGAAGAAGCACTTCGCGTAGTTTCTGAAATGCCAGATTGGAATCCAGGAGAACAAAGAGGGGAAGGAGTTCCTGTTTATATGACAGTCCCAGTTCGATTTGTGTATTAAGTGCAGATTATAGATATAGCTTGTCAAGGACAAGAGCATGATGACGAGGTTAAGGGAGAAGGAAATAGCGTGAATTACAAGTACAGAATGCACGATCCGAGAGTTGGAAGGTTTTTTGCGGTTGATCCATTGAGCCCAAAATATCCTCCTAATAGTACTTATGCTTTTAGTGAGAATCGTGCTTTAGATAGAGGAAGATTGAAGGATTAGAACCTGGGATATTGTTTAATTCACAGAATGATGCAGCTAAGAACCGGGGTCTGTATTATGGTGATAATTCAATTAGGAGAAATAGAGAATATGGTTCTGACCACTATCAAGTCGTAACAAATGGAAAGGTGCAATATGCATATTCAAAAGCAAGAGTGGGTGAGGAGCGTAAGCTGCCTATTACATCAAAATATCCGCATGGTACAGCGCCTCCGCCAGATGGTAAGGAGGTCGTTTCTTGGATTCATTCACGTGGGAGTTATGATGAAACCAATACTTATGTTGGGCCCGAAGAAAATTTAGGTCGTGAATTTTCAGAAGGTCGGAAATATTGAATTCAATTCGGATAAAGCAGTAACTAAGGGTGCGTATTTTAATGTTGCTGATATTAAATCTCAGAAGGTCTTTCAGGTCTACGTTATAAGTAAAGGTGTTTATCGATTCTATAAGAATAAAAAGGCAAATGATATTGAAGACGCAAAAAAAGATAAGTGATGAAAAATAAGGTTGTAGTACAAATAATTATATGTTTCTGTATACCGTGGCTAGGAGTAATTAGTTCATGTGATAATGAGAATAACATAGAATCCAAAGCAGAATGTAAAGAGATAGATAGCACAGGAATTATTCACCTAGTCAATTTTGATAAAGCGAGGGAGAAAATTGTAGTGTTTGATGAAGTTGTCGCTAATCAGATTGCTACTGTGGTATTATCAAGTAAGTATGGCATTGATAATGTGTGGGCACAAAAGCCATTTGAAATCGAGTTGATCCAAGATAGCTTTTGGGTCGTTAGAGGAGTATTACCTATAAATACTCCTGGTGGGGTGGCTCATATTAAAATTCGTAAAGATGACGGTGCTATATTAGGAGTTGCACATACTAAGTAAAGCAGTCTGAGTGATCGCTTCGACAATTATTTTAGCCGCTCCTTCGTAAGACTCAGTTGCGCTTGTTATGTTGTCTTCGTCACATACTCGCTTTATTCGCAAAGACAAAAGAACAAGGGTGATACAAAGCAACAAAGTTTGCAACTTTGATACCGTGCATAACAGCACCTCATGCTTCATGCCGAAAAAGTGGTATATTCGAGAGTCGGCACGAAAGCATAGCTGCGGCCCGCACCACCCTTTAGATAACTGGAATTAGGTGTTCCTTAAATGGACATGATTAATTGTCAATGATTTACAAGTCCGATAATACTGCATTATGTTAAATTGTCCCATTTCTGAGAATCCTCAGATGTTCCAAGAATTGATAATATTACTACGGTATCATCTAAGATCTTAAAATGAACACCATACGGGAATCGTTGAAGAAAAGCAATTCTAATACTTGAATAACGAACTTGAATTTTATTAGGATGTTTCTGGATGTACTTTCTAGTTGCTTTTAGCTCAGAAAGGAAATCTCTCGCTAATTCAATTCTGATCTCTTTATAATACTGAATGATTCTATCGACATCTAACTCTGCTTGAGTAGATGAGGTCAAATTATAACCCATGCTTATCTTCTAGTCGATTAATCATGGAATCGAAATCAATTGCTTTACTTGGATCTTTTTCCAATTCAGCTAATCGTTTTAAGGTCAAGTCCTTTTGCCACTGGGGTATTTCTGAAATCATATCATGATCAGCAGTAATACCAAGACTCCTAAATAACTCCATGAAGAATTCAAATTTACCGTCGGGAATATTTACTGTTACTTGTTTCATTACTACCAAAGATAACGTAAAATCATACATGTCGTTTTGGAATAGACGTTTTTCCACGTCAGAGTCTGAGTGATCGCTTCGAAAAACTAATTTTGCCGCTCCTTCGTAAGACTCAGTTGCGCTTGTTATGTTGTCTTCGTCACGTACTTGCTTTATTCGCAAAGACAAAAAAACAAGGTGATACAAAGCAACAAAGTTTGCAACTTTGATGCCGTGCATAACAAACGCCTAAACTCCATATATAACTTAAGTGGAAATTGGAACGCACATATCATAGCTAAAAATTCATTTATTTCTTATTCGACTACCTCAATTTTCACTTTACATATTCGCAAATTTAGTCCACGTTCAGTCATGCTTCAAGGTCAAGCCCTTCGGGTTTTGCAAAAATAATCTCCACCCTTTTTTGCGTTTTTGATACTCACATCTAATCGTTTGTTCAACCTAGTTTTTACTTCTAACTACTATCCATGCTGGGCATGTAATTCAGGCATCGGACGAACAGTTAAGAGCTTTGCTTCCGAGAGTGAAAATATATGATTAAAAGCACCTGACTAACCAATTCTTACGACTGATTGACAACGATTTCCCATTCTGTAGTTAGCCCATACGTTCTTGCTTTTCGCGATGCATCAACAACAAGTACAAAATCTTGATCAATCCATTTTTTAATTAGACTGTATGCACTTCTTGATTTAATACCAAGATGATGGGCAACATCTGCCGTGTTAACTTCTTTTTGCTTCATAAAGAGCGAAAGTATTTGGCGTTGTTGAGCGTTTAGGTCTCTGACATTTTTTGTTGTGATGGGAGCTTGCATTTGCTGGCTTTGTAATTCTTGAGCCTTTTCTCTTGCACTTCGAAATGAAACTGACATTCCGTGAATAAAGTAGTGCACGAATGGAGTAGCATCAGATGTTTCTCTGCCATCATAGTAATTATGATTTCCGATGGTTAGCGCCTTGTAATATCCTTGGAGGTTCTTGGCGTAATATTCCTCGAGCGAATATATTCCTTGCATTCCATAGCCCATTTTATGAAGTGCGAAAGTGGTTAAAAGGCGAGCTGTTCTTCCATTCCCATCAAAATATGGGTGGATTGTTGCAAATTGATAATGAATAAGTGCAGCAATAATTGGAGCTGGGATTTCCTTTTTTTTCATTTGATCGTTGAGCCAAACGACAAGACTTTTCATCATTGGTTTAACATCTTTTGCTTCGGGCGGCATATAGACAATTCTACCAGTTGAACCATCCCGTATGACATTTTGGGCTTCTCTGTATGGACTGATTTTTTTTGACCCCTTGAGTACTAGTCCATGAAGTTTTTGAATTAATTTTTCACTTACGTTCGTGTCATTTTGAATTTCATTCTCAAGATATTCTAAGGCCAGAAAGTAGTTATTAACTTCAAGTTCATCGCGTTCGCGTCCTGCAAATTCACCTTTCTTCCCGTTAGCAATGGCATTTACTTCTTTTTGGGTTAAAGCATTCCCTTCAATCTGAGTGGAGTAATGGGTTGACTTTAACCGAGAAGTTTCTCGAAGTGAAGCTATCAATTGAGCTGTTATAGGCAATATATCTAGGGCTTCGTTGTGTCTTACTACTTCGAGTAGATAAGATGCTAGACTTGAAGTTATGGTATATTTCGGGTCAAATATCATGCAGTACAAGATAGTGAAACTGCAAATAAACTGCAAATAAAATGTAATTAAAACGCAATTAAAGTGTAAATAAAATAGCGTGTGGTAAGTCACGTTCTTGCTACTCGTAGAACTCGTTCGAGAGCTTTATTAGAATAACCTCTTTACCTTAAGAATGCTTCAAATGCATCGTATAAATCATCCCATCTGAAAGTCCAATTTTGGGAACGATAATTTCGCTGCAGTCCAATTCCTTCAAGAAATAAATGTAGATGTCTAATGCCGGAACAATAACGTCTGCCCGATCAGGCTTTAATTGGTAATTTTCTATGCGCTCATTGAGGGTCATCTCATTCAAATTATTTCTGAGTGAATCAATTCGTTCGAACGAAATAGGTTCCATGTAGCTTGCACCAAGAAGTTTATGGACCTTATTGATATTTCCTCCAGTAGCATAGATCTGTTGAACGTGAGTCAGGTCCACATGATTCGATAACCAATCGTGAATTTCTTTCCAGATTCCTGGCTCAAATTTTCCCTGTAGAATTCGAATGGTTCCTATATCAAATGATTTGGAGGCAACACGCTCGCCGTTTTCGAACACATTAATTTCAGTAGAACCTCCTCCAACATCAATAACAATGAAGGGAACAGATTTATCAATGTTCATGAGAAAGAAGGTCGAAAAAATCAAATTTGCCTCTTCCTCGCCTGTAATTATTTCAATATTGACGTCTGTTTCTTTTAAGATCATCTCCTTGACCTCAATTCCATTTGATGCAACACGCATGGCTGAAGTTGAACATGCACGCAGTTCTTTTACTTCGAAAATATCTGCAATTAATTTGAATGCTTGAATCGTTTTAAGAAAGTCAGTTTGCTTTTTTTCAGAGATCAAGCCATCCTCAAAAACGCTTTCACCAAGTCGTAAAGGAATTCGTGTATAGGACAGTTTTCGAACATGAGAAAATTCATTTTCACCTGATACTTCTCCTACAAGAAGTCGAGCGGCATTGGTTCCGATATCAATAGCAGCGAAGCGCATACGGCTAAAGTTACTGCAATGCTTCGTTGAATCGCAGCTATTGAAGTTTATTTTTCAACAGACTATTTCGCAATCGTTAACTATTTTTTACGGAAAAAGATCTTAATTGGTACTCCAGTGAAGTTGAATTCACTTCGTAATTTGTTCTCTAAGAAGCGTTTATAGCTATCTGGAATGTATTGTGGAAGATTACAGAAGAACGCAAATGCAGGTGCATGAGTTGGCAGCTGCTGAACAAATTTTATGCGGACATATTTTCCCTTCGTGGATGGGGGAGGAGTCGCTTGAATTATTTCGAGCATCACTTCGTTTAACACGGAAGTTTTTATTTTTTTCGTTCTATTTTCATAAACCTCCATGGCCGTTTCCAAGGCTTTATGAATTCGTTGCTTGGTGATTGTAGAGGTAAAAATAATTGGAACATCATTAAATGGAGCAAGCTGTTCACGAATTTTTGCTTCGTAATCAGCCATAGTCTTGTGATCCTTTTCAACGAGATCCCACTTGTTCACAAGGACAACCATTCCCTTGGAATTCTTTTCAATTACATAGTAAATGTTCAGATCTTGTTTCTGAATTCCATCTTGTGCATCTATCATAAATACACAAACGTCAGCGCCTTCAATAGCACGGATAGAACGCAACACTGAATAGTACTCAATGTCTTCATGCACCTTGGCTTTCTTACGAATTCCAGCAGTGTCAACGAGCATGAAATCAAACCCAAAGGCCTTGAAACGCGTATTGATGGAATCGCGTGTGGTACCAGAAATATCAGTCACAATGTTTCGTTCCTGAC
>JBLHON010000118.1:0-10701 GCA_047621865.1 Crocinitomicaceae bacterium
AGGAGTAGGAATGGAAATTTTCCCAAACCCTTTGAAAGAGCTTGCATTTGTTGATTTTGACTTCGTAGAAGGAAGAACGTATTCATATCGAGTTCAGGATTTAGGTGGAAGAGTTGTAAGTGCAGACGCATTTCAGCCAAGATCAAAATCAGATCACTTGGTACTTCATACTGATATGCTTCAAGGTGGAATGTACGTTTTGACAGTAACAGACGGAATGTTTGCCAACTATAAAGTGACTTTTATTAAGCAATAATTTTTTGCCGTTGATGCGGTCGTAAGATCAATTAGATATATTTTAATGCCTACTACAGTGCCCAAGGATGTTTATTTCTTGGGCACTTTTTTTTTGCTTGAATAAGCTAAGATCTATTCACGTAAGTCTGCTCGAACTGACAATTTTGTTCTTCTTTCAATAACCACATTGAGAATCTAAAGTCCCCCTAGAGTGAATAGGTTCTTCAGTTCATAATAACACGCTAATTTACGATTGAGCATCGTATGTATTTGATGAAAAAAGCCACTAATAAGTCACGGTATTCCAACAGATTGAAACGTAATTGTTAATAATAATGTCTCTTTTTCTTGGGGCGGCAACGATTTTTACCTAAATTTAAGGAGAGTACACTCTTATATGTCTCAATCAAGGGCATTTAACACTACCAATATGAAGAATTATTCTAAAAAACTTCTCATAGGAATTACACTTTGTCTTCCTATATTGTCATTTTCACAAAAAGCTCAGGAACCTATCACGGAGGATCTAGAAACCCTTACTCCATCTAAGAAGATGGTCGTGATTCGCGCGCAATATCTGGGCACTTATCAGATTCAGGTGTTTACAGCAGATTTACATCCCTTAATCACACCAGCATTAATGGATCTAGTACTTTCTTCCCGTATGCCTGACGTCGCTGTCGTTCTAGATATTGAACCAGGAATTAAATTGTACTTACCATCTATCGCAGAAATTTCCTCGGATGAATTCATTCCTCTAGAAGAAACGATCCATCTATAGATAGACGTAAGGCTGGACGAAAGTCAATTTAAAAATACGCACGACCAGCATTCCATCAAAATTCTACCAAAATTCTACCAAAACACCTCTTATGAAATCTCTAATAACAACAGGATTAGTTTCATTAATAGCACTCTTCTCGGTAAATACACTTCAAGCGCAAGGAGATGATTGTGCAACGGCCGTAAATGTCCCAACATTGGATGGAACGGCCTGTCCAACTGCAACACCAAGTGTGACGAGCACGCTAGCAGGAGGAGGATGTGAAGAGGGAACCTTGGATACTTGGTTTCAATTTACAGCTCAAGGACCTACTGCAGATATTACAGTAAGTAATAACATTGGTGGATGGCGCCCGGAATTCCTAATCATTAATGGTACGCCAAATGGCACATGTGGTGGATTCTTTTTAGATGGCTGTTTTGATGCAAATGGTAATTACAATTCTATTCTTGGGACTCAAAATGCATTAATTACCGGTGAAGTTTATTGGATAGTGGTATCCAGTCATAACAATACAACAACTGGAACGATTACTGTCTGCGTTGATAATCCTCCTCCAACATTATGTACGGATGATGAAGATTGTTTAACTGCATCCACTTTTACGCTGAATGCACCTGGGGGTGGTCCAGCGTGTATTAACGATTGTAACAATGGAACTTCGGCAGGTCCAGATTTTCCTGGAAATAATTGCGAGGATTTACCAAATCCAACTGTATGGTACACCTTCACTACAGGAGCTGGTGTTGCCACAATCGATATTAGCTTGTTAAGTGGTGATTTGAGTAATCCCGAGTATACGATATTTACAACTACAGATTGTTTATTATACACGATAATTAGCTGTAATGAAGGGGCTGGAGGATCTGCAACTGCTAATGGAGTAACAGTCTCGGCTAGTACGACGTACATAATTGGAGTTTCTGATGATACGGGTGATGAAGGAGTTTTCGATCTTTGTATAACTCAGCATTTGGATAACAGTGCATGTAACACAACTAATTCACTTAGTGTGACTTCAACCTCACTTGGATCACCATTAACGGGGCCATTTCTGCCAGGTGAAAGTGTAAACTTCTGCTACACAGTCACTGATTATCAACAATTCAATTGTAATTATATAGGCGCGTTTGTACCAACGTTTGGAGATTGTTGGGATCCAGCTTCATTTGGTGCTGCTGGAGTTCCAAATAACATTACGACTTCACTTGCGGTCAATGGTATCATTCAATGTAATCCAGGGCCTCCAGCACAATGGTGTCCTTGTGCTGGTACTCCAGTTGGAGCTTGGAGTTGGATGCCCGCTGGAAGTGCAACTTATAATATTGCTGGCTATTATCCAGTTGGAACTCCAATGCCTGCTGGTTGGTACTTCTTGTCTTCGTATGATCCTGCTACAGGAAATTGCGCACCAGATCCTGTAGATCCGGATAATACATTTGGAGACGGTCAATTCCCAGATTGTGGTGTCAATACATTTGATTATTCAGTATGCTTTACACTTATAGCCGGACCAGTAGGGAATTGCGCTACAGGAGCGACTGATTGTAGTGTAAGCATGAAAACATTTGCTGATGGTGAATTTGGAGCTTGGAACAGTGTTGGATGTACAGTAGATGGACTCACAGTAGATCCTTCTGCACTTGACTGTCTACTTCCAGTTGGATTGGTAAACTTTGATGGTCGTTACGATGGAGAGAATTCTGTGATTACTTGGGAGACTGTTTCTGAGATTAATACATCACATTTTATCGTGAAGCATTCAACAACTACTGGTGAATTTGAAGAGGTAGGAAGAGTAGTAGCTGCTGGTGATTCTGAAGAAGAACTTCACTATAGTTTTATTCATGAAAAACCACGTCCAGGATTGAATTACTACAATCTAATCGCTGTGGATAATGATGGTTCAGAAAAAAATCACGGTTATGTAAGTGTGGATGCTCCATTCAATTACGCGTATTTTGATAAAGCTTCACAACGTATAATGTTGGCTTACAAATCTGACATTGAGGTTTACTCAATGGATGGTAAGCTTGTTGCTTCAGCTAAAAACTCAACCTATATTGAATTTAACCAAGTAGGTGTGTTTATCGTTCGAGATAATGCCACTGGTATCGTTCAGAAGATAATGGCACATTAAGAAGCGAAGCTTCTTAATGGACACGGCTTGTGCCTATAGACACGGCTGCCCTTTAGATTATTAGACACGCTACACTATGGATTTGATCTTTCTTCGTGGTGATCGTTATTACTTAGAGACAATCGAACAATCGAACAATCGAACAATCGAACAATCGAACAAGCAATCGAACAATCGCTCTTTCCAATGATCTAATAATCCAACTCCTGATAGCTATCGGGACCAGCAATCCACTTACACGATATTAACTTCTCGCTCTAAGGTAATGCCAAATTTAGCTTCAACATCTGCGATTATTTCTGTCGACAAGTTGAGAATGTCAGACCCACTACAATCTGAATAATTTACGAGTACTAAGGCTTGATGTTTATGAACTCCATAAGAGCCAAGTGTCTTTCCTTTCCATCCTGCTTGCTCAATCAACCATCCTGCAGCCAATTTCACTTTTCCATCGGGAGCAGGGTAATTGGGAACAGAAGTATATGATATTTGAATTAGCTCGAGTACATTAACCTCAATGACTGGGTTTTTGAAAAAACTTCCTGCATTTCCAATTTTAGCTGGATCTGGCAATTTGCTTGATCGAATTGCTATAACAGCATTGCTAATGTCTTTGATTGTAGGATTGGAAATTCCATGTGCTTCAAGCTCCATTCCAATTGCGCCATAGCTTGCATTAATGAGGTGCTTTTTTGTCAATCGAAATGTTACCGAAGTAATGATATATTGATCGCGAAATTTACGCTTAAACACACTCTCGCGATAACCAAACTCACAAGCAATCTTATCGAACGAATGTAACTCGCCACTTTCAATGTGTAATGCTTCAAGAGTGACAAAGACATCTCTAATTTCTACGCCGTAAGCGCCTATATTTTGCATGGGACTTGCCCCAACACTTCCAGGGATTAAGGACAAATTTTCAATTCCACCCAATTCTCGATTTACACATTCCATCACGAATTCATGCCATACTTCGCCAGCACCAACTTTCACGATGGCTGTACTGTCATCTTCTTCGATAATCTCAAACCCCTTGATTTCATTACGAAGAACGAGTCCTTGAAAATTTTTCGTAAAGAGTACATTACTGCCACCACCCAGAATTAATAGTGGGGTGTCTCCACGATCCGTCAAGAGTGAACGCAATTCATCCAGAGAATTAAATGCCGCGAAACGCTTTGCGAATGCTTCAATCCCAAATGTATTGAACGGCTTTAGATTAACATCGTACTCAATCATAGTGTAAAAGTAGCAGAAAATAAAACGGTCTGTGAGATTGCCGCAAGGATTCATCAACGCCGAATTGTTGTTAATTAGAGGTGAAAATCTGATTTTTAGTTATCTCCCTCTAACCATTTCTTAAATTCCTTTACCTTTTCCCGAGCGACAATAACGTCTTCGTCAAGGCTCGCAGACAAAACAACTTTTAACCGTGAATTGGAATAATTAATAATTGTGTCAATTGCATCGATTTGTACAATGTGTTTTCGATTTACACGAAAGAACTCTTCAGGGTTTATCAATTCGTTTAGCGCATCCAATGAGTGCTCAATGTCGTATGATTTCCCCGCTCTTGTTAGAATGAAAGTGGCTTTGAAACGACTGTAAAAACAAGCAATTTCTGATTTCTCAATAAGTTTTATACGATCTCCAACCTTTAATGTAAAACGATCTTTATACTTTTTCTCTCCAAATTGTCGAAGTACTTTCAGCAAGTCTGAGTTGTTATTTGGCTTCCAGTAGTCACGGTATTTCAACAACACTTGTTCCAAATCACTCTTCTGCAGTGGTTTGAGTAAATAGCCAATACTATGATGTTGAAATGCCTGAATAGCATATTCATTATAGGCAGTCGTAAAGACTACTGGAAATTTGAGTTCGAGACGTTCAAGAACAGAAAAACTTAGGCCATCAGAAAGTTGAATGTCGAAAAAACCCAAGTCTATGTGATCATTTGCTTCAATCAGTACCAGTGCATCTTTGACAGATTTTGCACTGCCAACGACCTCAATTGAAGAGTCAATCCTATTTAAGAGCAAGGTCAACTTCTCAAGTGCAATAGGTTCATCTTCTAGGATAATAACTCTCATAGTTAATCGTTTTGCAATTTGGGAAGCACTACTGAGAATGACGTGCTCGACTGTTTTATTTCAACACTTATGTCTGAAAGACTTGCATAGCGCATGCTCAAATTATCAATTCCAAGCTTGTGTGAAGGAACTCTATCAATCTTCAAATGAAGATCATTTTCAACAGAAAGTGTGTTGTTTACTTCCTTAATTCGAATTCTCAATGGACGCTCTGTACTAATGACATTGTGCTTGACTGCATTTTCGATTAATAATTGTAATGACATTGGAACAATGTATTGATCGTAATCCTCAATGGAAATTGTCATTTCTATATTATTATCGAAACGAATATTGTTGAGGTGAATGTAGTCATCAATAAACGCCAATTCTTTTTTAATTGATATAACGTCTAGTTCCTGTACGTCAAGAACATATCGATAGATATTGGAGAAACGATGAATGAACTCGTCAGCGCGTTCCACATCTATATAGATTAGACCACTGAGCGTATTTAATGTATTGAACAGGAAGTGCGGATTTATTTGATTTTTGAGTGTCTCATAGCGATACTTCTCTATTTCCTTTTCGGCATCAGCAATTCGCTCATAATTTTCTTGAAGTCTACGCGCATAGTTTTTCGAGACGATAAAGAGGTAGATAATCATACCAATTACAAACTCTGTCAGCATAGCACTGTAACCAAAAGGATGTTGCAATAAATCGATAGGAGAGACACCCTGTGTGCAGTAGAACCATATCGAATTCACTGCAACTACATCAAGTAATATGAAAGCAGCAACAAGAAGAACAACGATCGAAAAAGTCCTAGATGGTTTCTCTATCCAGCGCTCATTTCGAAAGAAATAAGTCGAGATCAGCTGACAGCCCAACCCAATGCTCGTTCCGATTATTATTCCGTAGAGGATGTTGAGCAAAATGGTAGAGATTCCACTATACGATCCAGAGAATATAAAGGTAACAATGATGCTAATAATCAGAGTGACTCCGAGGGTGTTCAGATTCTTCTTTGTGCTGCTTTTTGCTTCCATAGTAAGGTGAGTTAAAGTAGTATATTTCTGTCTATTCAACGATGATTGATGTGGAATAATCACCTTCATTGTTGCTCAAATGGACTTGATAGAGACCAGGAGCTAATCCAGAAATATCGATCTGTGTACTACCTTTATTCAATTGCATCGTGTGACAAACTCGCCCTGATAAGTCGATAAGTTGAGCCAATCCACTTTGATTTATGGTTGATTTTACATGAATTAGATCTTTGGCTGGATTAGGATATACCATCCAATTAGTACGCTTCAGATTGTTTATACCAAGATTATCAGTTTCAAAAGAAACAGCATCAATTTCCAAGATAGATCCTTCTGGAACAACAGTCTGCTCAGTGGTAGTCATAAATACAACATTCATGGAATCTGGGTTTGCTCCTGAATTATAGCTAAGATCAACTGTGAACTGCGCCCATCCTGATGACGTCGCCGTCAAGAAAATTGACCCTTGACCAACTTGGATTCCATCTTCAGTGAATGCTACATCAATATATGCTGAGTCTGCGCCATTTGGTGTGTACTTATACCAGCCCACAAAACGATCTGGTTTTTGAGTGAATGGAATTCCACCATCAATGTCACCAGATTGGGTTGTGAAATCAACGTTCAAATCCCCAGAAGTCAGAATTCCTGGAACTGCAGGTCCGCCCATAATAGATTTACTCGTGAGCTTGACCGAGTAGTTTCCATCCTTTGGATCAAGGCTGTTTTTCTCGATACAGGCAACTTCACCCACAGGAGATCCTGCAAATAATATGATTCGATTAAATCCATCCCAAAATTCCGGTAGTTGTCCTGATTCGGCAGTTTCCCATGTTTCAAAACTTTCAGTTCCTGTAATTAGAGGTTGAGTCTGAGCAATGATTGTTCCTGTTAAGAACAAAAGGATTAATGTGATTGTTGTTTTCATAATTTCTTTTTTTTAATGTTTGTTTCAACGAATGTAGGTCTGATGAGCTCCACACTAAAAAAAGAATGACTGAACTGTCGAATCTGGTGGATGAATTGATTTTCTAGGCGAAAAAGTGAGATTTCTACAGTAAATTAGCGTCATGAAATTAAAACAAGTGTCTCCAGAATTAGTGAATTCCATGAACAAAGGAACGCTCATGGAGCAATTGGATATCCAGTGCATTGAAGTTGGTGAAGACTATCTCGTAGCAACAATGCCTGTAGATAAACGCACGCATCAACCAATGGGATTGCTTCATGGTGGCGCTAGTGCTGCTTTGATCGAGACGATTGGCTCCATGGGTTCAATATTGCTCATTGATATTACCAAATTCGCACCCATTGGCATAGAGGTGAATGCGAATCATCTCGGCAGTGTTCGTTCTGGAAGCGTAACTGCTACTGGAAAGATTGTACATGCAGGCAAACGAACGCATGTGTGGCAAGTTGATATTCGAGATGATGCCACAGATAAATTGGTATGCACTGGTCGCTTAACTATGATGATTGTCGAACACAATGCCTGATCAAGGAGACATACTTAAATATCGAATTCCGAATACGGGAATTCTTCATAAACAAGGTGTTTTTCGTAAAAGTACGGCCGTTGAATTGACCGAATCATTTGTTGTGACTGGATTTGATGATAATCAAGCATGCTTTTTTGAAGAGTCTGAACGAATAGAACAACTTCATTTTTCTGAAGAGCGCCCAATTTGCTACTCGAAAGCAGAATATCTTACAATTGCTGATAAATTCATTCGTAGAATTCAAGATCAAAGATTGTCCAAAGCTATTTTGTCTCGTGTTAAACACTTTGAGGTCGCTGTGGATGTGCACGCTATTTTTGAAACACTGTGTGAGCGTTATCCAACAGCATTTGTCTACCTCATTTCAAGTCCACAGTTTGGTACTTGGATTGGCGCCACGCCAGAAGTATTAATATCCAGTCGAGGAGGTATTGGAAGAACAGTCGCGCTTGCTGGAACAATGAAAGCTACAGATCAGGAGAAATGGGGATTGAAAGAGCAAGTAGAGCAGCAATTTGTAACTGATTTTATCACGGAACAATTAAACGCTCAACAAGTGCAGGATCTTAATATACTAGGGCCTTCCGATTTTCTTGCAGGTCCAGTAAAGCATTTAGAATCCAAATTTCGCTTTTCGATGCGCGATCAAAATTCACTCGACCTAGCACTAAAATTACATCCTACACCAGCAATTAGTGGACTTCCCCGTGAAGCTGCTCTCGAGTTAATAGCTGAAGAGGAACGACACAAACGGAAATTGTATTCTGGATTTCTTGGAGTTTTAGGAAACTCATCTGATCTCTTTGTGAACTTGAGATGTGCTCAAGTGATTGGAAATGATTGGTATTTATACCTTGGAGGGGGATTCACAAAGGACTCGGAAAGCGAAAAGGAATGGGAGGAAACTGAAAATAAATCACGAACGCTCCTCGACATTCTCGAAAACACTTAAATTTGCTACAACGGGAAGCAAGCGATAGATTTGTACTCGCACATTGAATAGATTATGCGCATACGCACAACGACGAAATCAGGAATTTCAGCTTTCATTGACGAATGCGCGCGGCATGGAATGAAGCATGTTGTTTGCTCTCCAGGATCGCGGAATGCACCACTAGTTATTGCACTCGATCAGCATCCTGAGATAGAAACATTTGTTATCCATGATGAACGAAGTGCAGCTTTCTACGCACTTGGAATGGCACAGCAACTCAATAAACCAGTTGGGGTTGTGTGTACTTCAGGATCGGCATTATTGAATTATTATCCTGCCGTGGCTGAAGCCTATTATCAAGAGATTCCTTTGGTGGTAATGAGCGCAGATCGACCAGAAGAATGGGTCAATCATGGAGATGGACAAACGATCGTTCAGACAGGTGTATACAAGAATCATATTCGTTATCAGACGACAATTTTTGAAGATTTAGTTGACGCTAATAAGCTCTCTGCAGAAATTAGCAGAGCTTTTGAAGCTGCTCTAAAAAGTTGGAGAGGTCCAATTCATTTTAATCTTCCTCTAACTGAGCCCTTGTATAATACCTTGGATATTGAATGGGAGAAGAGTCCCGAAATAGAGCATCAGCCAGAGCATTTTAGTCTAGATGATCTGGAGATTGAAACGTTGAAGAAAGCTTGGAAGGACGCGCCTAAGAGAATGATTGTCTGTGGTCAGCTCGACCCAGATTCATCTCTCCGAAATAAATTGCTCGAGCTTTCAGATGATAGCTCAATAGCAGTATTGGTAGAAAACACCTCTAATCTTGTTGGTCAGCAGTGGGTGCATTGCATTGATCGAACGCTAGCAGGAATTTCCGAGGAAGAGATTGAAGCTTTTCAACCTGATTTATTGATTACGTTGGGTGGGGCAGTCGTCTCTAAACGAATTAAGCTCTTTCTTCGTAATTCTAAGTTAAAAGGACATTGGAGAATAGGACATGGATTTCCTGAAATGGATACCTATCGAGCTTTGTCGAAATCATTCAAAGTAACACCAGCAAGATTCTTAAGTGAAATTTTGTCAATTGAATTGCCTCGACATACTTCAAATTTTGGAAATCTATGGAAGCAGCGCGACTTCCAAATTCAAGAAAAATTGCGGGAGATCCATGCTAAACTCGACTATAGTGATCTTTCTGTTTTTGAAACGCTTTTAGATTATCTGCCAGAAATGAGCTACTTGCACATGTCGAACAGTTCTGTGGTTCGTTACTGTCAACTCTTTGATCCAATTCAATCGATTCGATATTTTTCCAATCGTGGAACTAGTGGGATTGATGGAAGCACAAGTACAGCTTGCGGAATTGCGCTAAAGAGTCCTAAGGTTTGCAATGTGTTAATCACTGGTGATATTTCCTTTTTTTACGACAGTAATGCCTTGTGGAATAAATATTTGCCTTCGAATTTGCGAATCTTCATGATTAATAATGAAGGAGGAGGAATCTTTCGAATTATTGATGGTCCACGAAAGTCTGAGCAGCTGGAGGAATATTTTGAGGCACATCATACGCAGAAGGCAGAATTCATTTGTAAAGCACATGATGTAAACTATACAAGTGTGAGTTCGATCGAGGAAATCGAAAGCGAATTGGAGGCGTTTTATCAAGAAAGTGAGCGTCCGAAATTGATGGAAATTTTCACCCCAAGAGAGCTAAATGATGTCGTTTTGAAAGATTTTTTCTCTCGCCTGATCTAATCCTCAACTCCGCGTATCTTTATACGTTTAACTTGAGTTCTCGAATATCCGAAATTGGAGACTCTGCTAATTAGCAAATTTTGATGCTTTCAAGGCCGATTATCTATTCAATCGAGCGTGTTACTGAATTGTTAAAGCCATCTGAGTTGCTGAAGTAATGGCTAAATTAGTAAAATCAGATGTTAGGAATTCGATTATCATTCTGATAAAAAATCAATAGCTATG
>JBLHON010000119.1:0-10542 GCA_047621865.1 Crocinitomicaceae bacterium
AATGGAAAATTCACCCAAAAATTAATCAAATAAATCCCAGATACTGCATTCAAATATGCGCACAATTGTTGTCATAGGACTTTTATTCAGTTCGTTTTCATTTTCACAGGTGGAAGACGATACGCTCGTGAAAGGAGAACCCTTAGTGCGTGTACAGCGAATAGAGACTATTGATATTTCGTTAGCGTTAATTCGAATCTATCGTGAGAGCGAAACAACTTTTACTCGAAAAGAAATCTCCGAATTGCAAGCCACAGATGTTGCTGAACTCTTACAAAAAATGGAGGGGACAACATTAAAATCTTATGGTGGACTAGGAGGACTCAAAACGATCTCAGTTCGAAGTCTAGGAAGTCAACACAGTGCAGTTACAGTGGACGGCTTTAACCTCTTTAATAACCAAACTGGTCAAGTTAATCTTGGTCAACTTCAGACAGATAATATAGAACGGGTTTTGGTTGGAATAGGAGAGCAGCCGCAATATATGCTTCCTGTTACTGCTCAAATTTCTGGAAGTAGCGTGCTGATTGAAACCTTTGAGAATTCCTACTGTCGAGATACTGTCGCAATTCGAACGAATCTAAAGTATGGCTCCTATGGAAGAGCAACTGGGTATGCTGGAACAAAATGGAAATTTGGCAAGGCATTCCTGAGTGCTTATGGGAAATTTCGTACTGCCAATGGTAATTATCAGTACCGCGTTCAAAATGGATTGCAAGAAGATACTTCCACGCGATTGAATAATGATTATCAAGATTATTATGCTGGCGCGACTTATGGAATGCGTTTCGAAAACACTCAATTTAGGATTGGCTACAAGCGAAAAGAAATTGATCAAGGGCTGCCAGGAGCACTAATTTTGTACAACTCTTCAGCCGATGAGCGATTAACAACAAAAGATCAGACGCTATTTGCTGATATGAGTTCTAGGCTTAATAAGAATAACGCTTGGTGTGTACGTTGGTATGGTTCTGCGAATCAGAATGACATGCGTTATCAAGATCCTTCCTTCTTGAACAACTCTGGTGCTGTAGATGTTAATTACCTCAATCGTTCAGTGAATACTGGGCTTGTTACCTCTTGCTACACAGATAAATGGATGCTCCATGGTGGAATTGAAGGAACTTTTAGCGATTTAGTTGCAACAGATTCGCTGTTCGCCTTGCCCGTTCGCCAGCATTATTCTGTTATTGGAGGCGGACGTTATCGCTTTGGATATTTAAATGTTAAGGCTCAAGTATCAGCTCAATATGTGCACGAATCGAATGCAAATGGGAATAAAGCTTCTGATAAATTAGCTTTAAACCCATACGTATCGCTCGAAATAGATGAACGTTGGCGTTTTCATCAGCGTCATCAACTCTGGTATAAAAATTCATTCAGAATGCCCTCTTTTAATGAGTTGTACTATAATAATATTGGAAATAATGGGCTCACTCCTGAGCGCGCTGATCAGTTTGGTTATAATTTATCTTTTGTTCCACGGGAAAGGAATCTCGACTGGCATATTCGTTTAGGAGCATTCTATAATCGTGTACGAGACAAGATAATCGCGACTCCAACGAAAAACCTATTTGTCTGGTCCATGCAAAATATTG
This sequence comes from Crocinitomicaceae bacterium, assembly GCA_047621865.1. Lineage (GTDB taxonomy): Bacteria > Bacteroidota > Bacteroidia > Flavobacteriales_D > Crocinitomicaceae > UBA4466. The sequence goes on from JBLHON010000119.1 coordinate 1,599, forward strand.
GAAAAGTTGATGTTTATGGAGCAGATGTTGTTTCACGATTGACCTATAAGTTCAAGAATAATCGTAATATTCAATTGAGAAGTCATGTCACTTATAGTTACCAGCGCTCACTAGATGTCACAGATTCTGAACATCCAACATACAAACATCAGATTGCATACATTCCACAACATACCGTAAATTTTGATCTTTCTTTTGAATACAAAAAGACGGGAATTAGAATTAGTAATTATTATGTGTCCAAGCGATATTCTCTAAACGAGAATATTGAAGCAAATGAAGTTGATGCATTTATTATTTCAGACATCAGCTTATTTCATCGATTTGAATGGAAGGAAAAGCATGGAATTACTGCTCAATTCAATGTGAAAAATGTTCTTGATAATTCTTATTCGTACATCCGTTCGTACGTAATGCCTGGAAGAAATTACCTAATCTCATTAAGTTATGCGTTTAATTAGTTTATTAGTAGTCTTAGTATTGACAACAGTTGGTTGCAAGAAGGATGATCCTACTATCTCAACGAATATTTCAATCTCAAATGGAATGTTGGTTATGTGCGAGGGGCTTTACCAGCAAAATAACTCTTCTTTGTCATGGGTTAGCAATACTTCAGGAGTGGTCTCTACGAACTTTTTTGTGCAAACATCAGAAGTTCAGCTAGGTGATACGGGTAAAGAAATGAAAAGCTATGGAGGAAAAATTTACCTCACAGTGAGTGTTTCGAGTACAGTCGAAGTTCTTTCTAGAGCTACTGGTGTGAGGATAAAGCAAATTCCAATGTTTAATGGAGCAATTGCAAAAGAACCAAGATCAATCGCATTCTATGATGGGAAAGTACTTGTCTCATGCTTTGATGGCTATGTGGATGTAATTGACACGAGCAGTCTTGAAGTAGAGCAACGAATTCAGGTGGGAAGCAATCCTGAACAATTAACAGTCTCGAATGGTAAATTATACGTCGCTAATTCTGGTGGATTGAATTTTCCATTAATGGACTCTACTGTATCAGTGATCAACTTGTCGACAATGGTTGAAGAAACCAAAATCACTGTTGGCTTAAATCCTGTGGATATAATTACCGATACTCAGGGGGATGTGTACGTGATTACTCATGGTGATTATGCTACAATTCCATCGCGAATGCATCGTATTAATACAACAACTGGAACTGTGGCAGAGGATTTTACATTTGATGCCTCTAGTATTGCCGCGATGAATGGTAATTTCTTAATTGGTTATGCTGATTTCGTTGCTACCACTAATAATATTGCGCTTTTCGACCCGATATCAGAGACATTGATTTCTACTTCGTTTGTAGATCTGAGCGCTGTTCAATCCATGTATGGACTGGATTACAACCCTTCAACTGATCGTATTTATGTGATGGATGCCATGGACTTTACAGTCACTGGTTATGTACGTGAGTACAGTTCTGCTGGAGCTTCTTTGAACGCCTATCACGTTGGGTTGAATCCTTCGCGAATTGTCTTTATTGATTAATAGTTGATTAAATTTACTCATGGCAGAAAAATTATCTAACACCTTTTGGAACGATCGTTATCAAACTAATGAAATAGGTTGGGATATGGGAGAAATCTCTCCTCCATTGAAGGCTTATATTGATCAATTAGCTAATAAAGACCTCAAGATTCTTATTCCAGGAGCTGGAAATTCTTACGAGGCAGCCTACCTGTTCAAGAATGGTTTTACTGCTGTTCACATCCTCGATTTTGCGGAAAAACCAATGCTCGATTTCCTAAAACGAAACCCTGAATTCCCTCTTGAGAATGTTCACGTGGGTGACTTTTTTGAACATGAAGGGAGTTATGATTTGATTCTGGAACAAACCTTGTTTTGTGCATTGGACCCAAGTTTGAGAAGGAGTTATGCAATAAAGGTCGCTGAACTTTTACTTCCTAAAGGAAAACTAGTTGGTTTGCTTTTTAATAAATTATTTGATTCAGGTCCGCCCTTTGGAGGAACCAAAGAAGAGTACTTAAACTATTTCGTACCAGATTTTGAATCTGTAGAAATGAATGAATGCTACAATTCTTATCCGCCAAGACAGGGAAGTGAGTTGTTCATTCAACTTGTGCGATGAAATTTTTAGGAATTAAACGAATTGCTTATTGTCCGCCTTTTTTCTTGCCGCGTCCTCCACGATGAGCCCACTTAGCTTTCCGGCGGTGAAATTCATTACTCTGAGCTCCTTTTTCTTTTACACGAAGTACAAGACCAAATGAATGCTGCAGGTAATTTTCTGGAGTCTCCCAAAATCCTGGATAAACACCAAATTTCGCGTTGGAGTGCAATTGAATTCCAAGTCCTCTATATACCCAGAAATTCAATCCAATTCCGGCATTCACTGTTGGGGCATGCTGAGCTGCTCCTTGCGCGCGGTAGGTATATCCAAGTCCAAGTGTGAAATAAGGCTCAATCCAACGGGCTTTAGGTGCATAAAGCTGATACATGCTGTATTTTGCATGTGCATCGAAATTAAAGAATGTACCTGAAAAATTTGTTGAATCGTTGATCAGCTTTCCTACTTTGTATTGTGAGTAGGTTGCTGCATACTCCATACTCCAGCCGTACTTAAAATAACGATCGACTGTAATTCTTGAAGGGTATGGAAGTATATTCCATGAATTTCCAGCATCAAAGAGTTTCCCAAATTTGTTACCATTGTCATCAATCGCAGCCCAATGCAAGCCAAACATCCACTTGTAAGGTTTAGCAATCTTAATTGTTTTATAAGGTTGCGCGGCGCAAGTTCCAATAATGGCGATTACAAAGACTAGAGAAAGAAACTTTTTGATGTCAAAAATCATGAGGCAAATATAAGTGAAATCGTCTAAACGGGGAACAATTAATGTGCCATCGGAGTCTTTTCTCCAGCATTAATGGAAACATTCAATGTATTGGCTGCTGGTGGAATAGGGCAGGAGTACCTATGAGAGTAGGCACAGTAAGGATTATAGGCTAAATTAAAGTCGATTAATAATTCCTTTCCCTTTGGAATTTTAACATCTAAATAACGTCCACCTCCATAGCTATCCTTGGAGGAAGATCCGTCACGAAATGGGATGAATAAATAATCTTTGTGTTCTTTCGACTTCTTCAGTACCATATTCTGGTAGACTTCGAGTCTGCACTTCGTTCCAGCATGTGTAAACTCAATGATCCCATAGCGACGATATTTTGGAAGTCGTTCTGTTGACGTCGGCATCTCAAAGATTTTCCCTTTTGATTTTTTAAATGTTGCAGTTATCTGATAAGTAGAATCAAAGTCGAAATAATCTAAACCACCAAATGATTGCACTTCCTCAAAATTTAATACATGAGCAGCAGTATCAGTTAGTGAAGTGATATGTTCAGCGCGGTGAATTTGAATTTCCGAACTGGATTTTTGTGCACAAAGTAATCCTGCACATAAAATGAAGATTGTGGTTATACTATTTTTCATCGTGTACCAAATATTGAGCTTCCCAAACGAACCATTGTACTTCCTTCTTCAATGGCCAGCTGATAATCGCCAGACATTCCCATAGAAACGTGCGAAAAAGCATCATTGAACTTGAAATAATGACTCTTGAGAACATTAAAATACTTTTCTAAATTCCTGAATTCATCCCGAATTTGTGATTCATTGGATGTTAAAGTTGCCATGCCCATTACTCCCACAATTGAAATGTGTTCCATCTCAACAAAGACATTGGCTTCTAAAATTTCTTGAGCTTCAAGAATATTTAGTCCAAATTTTGATTCTTCATCAGCAATGTGAAACTGAAGTAAGCAATTAATTGTGCGGTTATTTTTTGCTCCTTGTTTATTGATTTCCTTCAGAAGTTTCAGGCTATCAACTGCATGAATGAGCGTAACAAATGGCGCGATGTTCTTCACCTTATTTGATTGAAGATGTCCTATGAAATGCCACTCAATATCTTCAGGTAATTCTTTCTGCTTCGAGCAAAGCTCTTGTACTTTATTTTCACCAAAAACTCGCTGACCTTCAAGGTAGGCAATCTTAATATCCGAAGCTGGTTTCGTTTTGGAAACTGCCACGAGATCAACACCAATAGGTAATTTCGCTCGAATATCATGAAGTCGTTCAGCTATCATTCGTTGATATTATAAATTGTAATTCCACTTCTTAATTTGGGTTCTACCCAAGTCGATTTGGGAGGCATAATCATATTGTTATCAGCAACCTTTTTAACTTGTTCCATCGACATTGGAAATAGAACGAATCCAATTTCGTAGGCGCCAGAATTCACTTTGTCCTCCAACAAATTGATAGACTCAGCTCCACTTATGAAGTCAATGTTTTCATCCGATTTCAAGTCTTTGATCCCAAGAATTGGTGATAAAATATGCTCTGTCAGAATTTCTGCGTCCAATGATTTAACTGGATGCTCATGATTTATGAGAGATTCATTAAAGATCAGCAGATACCATTTTCGATTAAGGAACATTGTAAATTCATGTTCCTCGCTTGGTTTCTTTGCTTTAGGTATTTCAGAAATAGTGAATTTTTCTGCAAGTTTATTGAGTACCTCAGGCACAGACTGATTGTTTAATGTTCGAACGAGTCTGTTAAATTCAAGTATTTTTAATTGTTTGTCGTCAATTAGATATGCTAGGAAATAACGTTCATTGAGATGAGCCGAATTAGTTGCTTCACGAAGATTAAAAAGCCCTGCCGATGAAGCTGAACGATGATGTCCATCAGCAATGTATAAATCTGGAATTTGCTCGAATGCTTCTTGAAAGGATTCGCAATCATCACTATCCAATGTCCACAACTCGTGCGTTATTAAATCAGTTGTTGTGAATTCATATTCAGGCCGATTTGTCGTGCATTTTAGAAATAATTCATCAATCTTTGGAGAACTTGAATGCGATAATAGCACGGGTTCTGCATTGTATCCAACGATATTGAGGTATTTCGTAAACAATTCTTCTCTCGAAGTGATTGTCGCTTCGTGCTTCTTTATGTGCCCCTGATTATATTCATCGACACTAGCTCCACAGATTAATCCAAGAAAGGAATCACCATTTTTAGTTTGACGATAAATATAGAGGGATGGCACTTTCTCTTGTATAAGAACTCCATCATCCAGAAACTCAGAATAGCGTCTCGCAATTAATTCAAATCGCTCTGTGGAATTCGGCTTAGTAATTTGTTCACTACCAAATTCTGGATTGATAATATGTAGAAACGAAAAACAGTTATCCTCAAGTTTAGCATCAAGGACATTCTTCTTGTACGAATAAAAAGGTCTCGTAGCGACTAAATGTACTTTGTCGCGTGTTGGTCGTATTGCCCTGAACGGGCTTATTTTCGCCATACTTGAATTTGAAAACTATTTAGTTCCAAATTTAGCAATAATTGACTCAGCCAACTCAGTTCCGATTCGATCTTGCGCTTCCAATGTTGCGGCCCCAACGTGAGGGGTACAAGCAATCTTAGGATGATTTAACAGCGTTTTATTCGGGTTTGGTTCGTTCTCATAAACATCAAGGGCAACAGCTGCAACTTTTCCAGAATCGAGTGCATCCATCAATGATTGTTCATCAATCACGCCACCACGAGCAGCATTAACAATCCGAACACCATCTTTCATCATTTCAAATTCGGCGACACCAAAGACAGCTGAGCCATCTTTTTGTTTGGGAACATGAAGTGATATATAATCTGCATTCTTGATTGCATCTGGCATTGAAGTAATAGGCGTTATAGATGCACTGGCATTGATTCCATTTCCTAAAGCTAATGGAATGGTAACCGTTTCCGTATATAGATCCACAGCAGTGACATTCATTCCACATCCAATAGCGTATGAAGCAAGGCTTTGACCAATACGTCCAAAACCTATAATAGCCATGTTTTTGCCACGTAATTCTACGCCTTTTGCATATTTCTTTTTGAGCGTTTTAAAATCACCTGTCTCCATGTTTTTATAGGAGTCTTGCAAAGATCTTGAAATCGCGAGGAAATGTCCAAGAACAAGTTCTGCTACAGATTGTGATGAAGCACCAGGAGTGTTAATAACAGTGATTCCTTTGCCTCGAGCATATTCTACATCAATGTTATCCATTCCAACACCACCACGTCCTACTAATTTCAAATTCGGACATGCATCAATTAAATCCTCTCGAACAGTGGTCGCACTTCTAACTAGCAGGACTTCAAAATTTTGTTCGTTAATTCCGTCGATTAACTCATCTTGAGGAATGTTGTCTGTTGTGACTGAATATCCAGCCGCCTCAAGTGCATCTATTCCAGCTTGTGAGATCCCGTCGTTTGCCAATATTTTCATTACTATCCGTTTTTACGCGTAAATTCTTTCATCACATCAACTAATACTTTTACGCTATCAATAGTCAGTGCATTGTACATTGAAGCTCGATATCCACCAACTGAGCGATGTCCTTTTAATCCAACAATTTCTGCTTCATTCCATAGGCGATCAAACTCATCTGCAGGTGTATTCTCAGTAAGAAGAAACGTCGGATTCATATTAGATCTATCCGCTAAGTCTACTGAACCAATAAATAGAGGATTATTATCGATCTCATTGTAGAGTAATTGAGCCTTGGCAATATTTCTCTCCTCTGCAGCTTCAACTCCACCATTCGCGATCAGTTCACGTAGATTTAACATTGACGTATAAATTGAAAATACGGGAGGAGTATTCATCATAGAACCTTTGTCGCCGTGTTTTTTTAAATTCAGGTAGCTAGGCAGGAATTCGGAGGTAGATTTACCAAGAACGCTGTCTTTGACTATAAATAAAGTCGCTCCAGCAGGCCCGAGATTTTTCTGTGCACCAGCATAAACAAGATCAAATTTAGAGATATCTATCTTTTGAGAAAAAATATCTGAAGACATGTCACATACTAAAGGAGCGTTCACTTGAGGAATCTCTTTGAATTGCGTTCCGAATATTGTGTTATTGGACGTGTAATGGATGAAATCCACATCTGATGGTTCATTCCAACCCTTTGGGATATAGCAGAAATTTCGGTCCTCGGATGACGCGAACACATTTGTATCTATTCCTACAGCAAGAGATTCTTTAATTGCCCCTGTCGCCCAAGTACCTGTATTAATGTAGCCTGACTTTTTTGATTCACGCATCATATTCAAAGCAGCGATACTAAATCCAAGTGATGCGCCTCCTTGCAAGAACAGTACTGTGTAACCATCGGGAACATTTAGAGTTTTCTTCACTAGATCTTTGGCTTCGTCCATTACTTTAACGAAGTCAGAACTTCTATGAGAGATTTCTAAAATTGATAATCCATTGAAATCAACCACTGCTTCAGCAGCTTGTCTAAAAACTTCCTGAGGTAAAATACACGGACCAGCACCAAAATTATGCTTCATAATTTAATTTTTATATCAAATAAAAAAGGCTGCCATTTGGCAGCCGAATTAACTATTTTTCTTTCGCCGTAGTTTCTTTCTTAGCGGCTGTTTTTTTTTCGGCGGCTTTACTCGCGGCGGGCTTTTTTGCCGCCGTGGTCTTGGTTGCAGCTTTCTTAGTTGCTGTTTCTTTCTTTGCCACCACTTCTTTTTCTTTCTTTGGAGCGGCTTCTTTAGTCACTGCAGGCTTTTTCTTTGCTGCTGCTTTAACTTCGACTATCGGAGTAGAACTTTTTTTCCTTCTAGAATTACCGTACGATCCTATTGTTCTTTTACCTTTTTTGGATTTTCTATCTCCTTTACCCATAATTATCTAATTAACTATTAATTCAAGCACAAATATATTATTCTTTTTTGATTCGTTTCCTGATTTCCTGCTCCACTTTTTCTCCATTTCGAATTATTTTGGTGCACCATTTAGTTTTTAATTCAGTCTGCTCATCCTTACTGAGCTTCCAATCCAATTCTGAAGATTCTAATTTATTCCGAAGTGTACTCAGTAAAATAGCTGCAGAGACGCTAATATTGAAACTCTCAGTGAATCCATACATGGGGATTCGAATCAGCTCATCTGCATGCTGAATGATTTCATCAGAGATTCCGTCGCGCTCAGTTCCAAATACTAGAGCTATTGGTTGATCGATTGAGAGCTGATCAATTGTTGTTTCTGTGTGAGGTGTGGTTGCAACAATTTTATATCCCTTTTGCTTTAATCCGTTGATACAATCAAGATTAGGGGTTTCGGTTTCAGAATAAGAAGTTACGTCCACCCATTTCCGAGCGCCCATAGCGATATCTCGATGAATCATAAATTCTTGATTCTTTTCTATTACGTGCATTGTTTGAACTCCAAAACAATCGCATGTTCTAAGCACTGCAGAGGCATTATGTTCCTTATTGATGTCCTCTAGTACTACTGTTACGTAATTAGTTCGGTCCGCAGCAATATTGTCCAACATGTCTTGCTTACTGCTGGTGATTAACTCGTAGAGTTTAAGAAGTATATTTTCCTTAGTTGGCATATACAAAAAAAGGGAATCAAACGATTCCCTTCTTAATGTTTTCGTGGTTTTGACTAGTTTACTTTCGTTTGAAGATCAGAACCAGCCTTAAAGCGTACTACATTTTTAGCAGCAATGTTAATTTCTTTCCCAGTTTGTGGGTTACGACCTGTTCTGGCAGCACGGTTAGATACGGAGAATGATCCGAATCCAACAAGTGAAATACGACCACCACCTTTTAATTCTTTACCTGTTGCATCAACAAATGCGTCTAATGCTCTTTTAGCGTCTGCTTTTGACAAGCTAGCGTCTGTAGCTATTGCGTCAATCAATTCTGCTTTGTTCATAGTCTTGGTTTTTAGTTTGTGTTAATAATTTTACCGGCACAAATATATTTTAATATCCCTGCCATCCAAGGTGTATCAAGAAAAAACGGTGAAAAATGTGGATAACTACCAATGATTGTTAATAAATACCTCTGAAATTCACTGGTATCGCGAGAAGTAAGGTT
>JBLHON010000120.1:0-10487 GCA_047621865.1 Crocinitomicaceae bacterium
CACAAAGGGCACAAGGTTAAGTGTTGAGTGGTGTTCAGCGCCTTTGCCGAGTTCTTTCGCTTTCGCCGAAGCTTCTGCGAAGAAGCTCGCCAGAGGCTTCGGCCGCCGGAGAAAGCTTCAGCGAAGGAGCACGATCCAACAATCCAACAATCCTCTTTTATACTTGATTGAATCTAGAAATTGAAAAATGGCAGAAGTACTAGAGCACTGCATGAAGACAGAAAGATAAAAAGTCCACCACAAAGGTTGGGGAGGGTGGTGTGCACAAAGATTCGACGCAAGGTCGAAATTTGAGGCGAATACGTTTTTTTCTTCGAATTGTCGTTCTCGAGTGCCTTCACCGAAGCTACAGTTCTAGCAATCGGACAATCGAGTAATCTGGTAATAATTGCCAAATTCTTTCATTTGCGCTTAGAAACAGTTAATCTTGTCGATAAGAAATGATACAGATTCTACGCAAACAATTAATAACGATTATATTCCTCCTTTTGGGTGGGATTATTGGTCTGGTTCTCTATTCAAAACAAAAGGCCGTGGCTATTTGGTACGTGCAATACCAGTATCGGATTGACCAGGGTAACGACATTGCCCCCACTGTAAGTCAAGACACCCTTTTTAAGTACAATGGCATTCTCGTACGAAATTTCACGGCATCCAAAGCTGACACTGTTCGAAACATAGGAATTATACGACAAGAATTGAAAGTATACGGAACTGAAAACCAGACTGAATTAGAGATTACGCTCTTGGCAAATAAAGCGTTGAACGACCCTACAACTTCAATTGCAAATACGATCTTTTTTGAGACTCAACGAAAGAAACGCGTAATTTTATACGCGCTATTGATTGGCTTCTTTGTTGGGATGATTTTCGATTTCATTCGCGCGATGAAGAAAAAGCCAAACTCCAAAAATCAGGGAGATTAGGGTAATAACTTCCACGTTCAAGAAGACAAAATTGGTGATACCACTGATTGTAATAAACAGGACAAGCATCCAGCCAAAGGACATAGATCCAGTTATTTTTTTTGTGATCATAGGAAGATAGAGGATGATTGCTATCCAAACGAGTGCTCCAATAATACCATATTGATAGGCAATACTCAAGTATTCTGAATCAAGATCAAATCCTATTGATTTAGCTGGATTCAAGATGATCCCGTGTCCAATTATTTTCGACCCAAATGAACTATCGAAGAACAAGGAGAAATGATGCACTCTTTCTGTCCACGATCTTGACCCAAACATTTCACCTGTGAAGACTGAGATCAAATTTGTGGATCTGAAGACAAATAATAACAAGAACATTCCAATGATTCCACTTGGAATGAGCACAAGATTCATTCGTTTAGAGTTCATCCTTAATATTTGGATGACCAGTAGAATCAGTACGACAATTAATATCGTTCGTGACTGGGTAAGGAATACGAGAATAAAGGCCATCAGGCAATATTTCCAATACTTTTTAGGATTCAATTGAAGAAAGAAGAGCATGAACAATCCGAATATTGATGCATTATTATTCGGGTTCAACATTGTTCCTGAAAGCCGAAAGGCCCCAAATTCATTATAGTTGCCAAGTACAACTTCTGATTTCGGCGCATAGATGAACTGAATTGTTTCACCCAACCCAAAAGGATTGGTTAGAAGCACTAAATTGATTGCCACAAGTCCTAGGAAAAGCAACTGAACAAAGTTGATCAAACGTTCCTTATTCACCTGTGGGAGGCTACAATTTGCAATAGTAACTATAATCAATGGCCATTTCAACCAACGCAGGAGCATACCCGATGATGACGTTCGAAGTGAATCATTTGCTAGAAAATCAGTGAGCAATCCCCAAGCGAAGATCATCCCAAAGAGTAGAATTAACCAACGCCATTTTTTATCAGAAAAGAAAATGATCGCTATGTGAATTACCGCAAACGGGAAAAGAAGATCATCATAGATAAATGAACTGTGTGCAGGCCAAAAGAGAGCACCAAGAACACTCATAATTGCAAAAAGAAGAGCGAGAACTTCAAGCGTTCGTCTGATCATTTTCATGCTTCTAATTCTTGAATAAGTTTAACCATATTGCCAAGTTGAAAACCCCTTGAATACGAATTTGCAAATCCTTCAGGTGGTTTCGAGTACGTTTCTGATTTAATCTTCACGATGGCATCAATAATTGATTGTTTTTCATTCTTCGCCCAAAAAACATTTGGATATCCCTTCAATTCATCGTGAATAGATCCTTCTTCGATTTTATCGTCAGACACAATCAATATCGCGCGTTCACAGCGCAAATAGTCAAAAATCTTTGTGGTCGACTGAAATTCATGGCCGTACGTCTGAATAATTCCTACATCAGCCCCTCCAATTACCTCAATCGCGGTAGTATAATCAACAAATCCGAGTGAATTTATATTCTCACTTGGAAGTTTCCATTCCCCCTCATCTGGACCAATATAATCGATATTCACATTACATGATTCGAACGCTTCCTGAAGATTGATGGGATCGAAATAAAATTTTCCCGCGTATGAGAAAGTCACTTTTTCGCCTAATTCAACAGGTTTTGGATTGCATGCAACACCTTCGTCATATCCATTTTGAACGATCGCATTGGGCTTCGAGTCAAAGTATTCAATAATCTTTCCACAGTACGAATTTACCGTGACAAGAGCATCAGCTGCTCGGTTAAACTTCTTCTCAAAGAAGCATTTTACTTCCGTTTTGATCCAACTATTATTGAAGCCTGGATTTGTAGCAAAGGGATCACGGTAATCGAGAATCACCTTGCATCCATATTTTTGTTTAAACCAATTCGTCAAGCTAAAATGCATAAACGGGCCACCAGTAATTATCACTGTTGAAGGTGTGGCGATCTCTGTCTTTTCTAGATAAGCTTGAATGTTCTTTTTCCAAATCACACCTTCGTCGGGAATAAATTTCGTTTTCCAAGAAGTTCCCGACTTTGGAACCACGTGAACTCGATCTCCAGATGCTTCTTTTTGAGCAGTAATAACGGTCACATCACCTTTCAAAGCCTCTCCCATTGAACGATACCAATATCCAGCTCGCATCGCTCCTACTCTCTTATTTGGAGGGAATGCAAGAGCCACTAGGAGTATTTGATGTCTATCGTTTTTCGACAATTTCAGTGATTTTTTCAATCATATCGCCAAAGATACATTCTTCATTGAAGTGATTCTTAATAAATGTTGCACCTGCTTTATTAACTAATGACTCACCAGCTTTTAACTTTAGGTGAAGCGCATTTAGCTGCTTTTCCAGTTCCAACTCATCTGGGCAATGCATGCAATGGTTATATGGATTCTTGTAAAGCACTTGTTTTCCACGAGCCAATGCCTCAAGAATGAATGTCGAAAGACCATCATGCTCTGTATAGCGAACACAAACGTGAATTTGTTTGTACAAGGCATCCATATCCTTGACCCATCCAAGTGCCTTTAAATTAGCGGGTAATGGCTGATAATCTAGTCCTTCTGTACCTGCAATTGAGAATTCTGCTTCTGGAAATTTCTCCGCCAATCGAATAAAAGTTTGCATGCCGTAAAAATCAGATCGGTTACCCGGAATGTAAGAGAGAACTTTAAGTATGTTCCCTGGAGCATCCATGAGTTCATATCTTTTATCGAATGCGGCAAAATTGACCACTTCTGCTTCAATCCCAATCTCCCTCAATTCTTCTTGAATCCAGTCAACTTCGCAAAAATGAATTGCCTTGTCGATATAATGTTGTTGATGTCTCGAATTCTTGTAGGCGTCAATTGCTTTCAAAACATCTGTTCCCACCCAGTTCATAACGAGCGGAACGTTTTTCTTCAACGCTAAATCGAAAACGCCACTAGATTCAATGGTTCCATTAATGGAAAAAACACAATCTGCTCTAGGGATTTGAAGTCGCGCTTTGATTTTATCCTTCTTGCTATAGTACGTATCAAAATGCAGGTATTTATTGGTTGGATCGAAACGCGTCAAGCCGTCCTTCAATCGTTTTGCAAAAAGTGGTAAACCAACAACTACTACGCGCACTTTAAATCTTTAATTAGTTTATTCCGTGTTTCTTAAACAGCGCTGCAATATCGTCAATTTCATTCATTAAATCAGGGTAATTTGCATTGACAGGGAGATTTAGAATCCTTTTTGCCACAAATTCTCCATTCGGGCATTTTCCTTCTTCATAGCCATATCTATAGGAGCCTACGGGATGTACGACATCGTTAAACCATTCGCCAAAATTCAATCCAAGTGCACGTCCTTCCGTTTTTATCGCTGTTATTGTTTCCAGGCTCACGCTATTTTTGAAAAGAATTGGGTAACGGACAAGGATTTGTTTTTCAGTTTTCACTTTTTCAAGATCTCCAAATTGATCGAAGGCTTCATCGTATCGTTGAACTAGATCTCGTTTCGTTTTATTTATTTTTTCGATTCTCTTCAATTGTGGAACCAAGAAGCACGTCAGCTTTTTATTCATCTTGACGGGATAACTATCTGGAATATCCCCTTCAATTTCCTTTGTTGAAGTTCGGTATTGCCATCTGAAGATTTTAAGCATTCTGAGTGAGGCACTCTGAAAAAATGTTGTGCGCTTAAAATACCACAAATTGAATGTTCCCAAAGATACAATGATTTTAAAAACCATTGAGCCTCTCATGTGCTTCAAGCCATTAAATTCAGTATCAAACGCTGGCAAAAGATCAGTGTTGTTAATCAACATGATTCCTCCAAGTCCAGATGTGAGTGGTTTCGAATATTCCAAACTAAAGAAACTGGCATCACCAATTGTTCCACATAAGCTCCCATCTTTAAATGTTGAGCCAAATGTATGTGCAACATCTTCAATAATAATGAGATTGGGAAATTGAGCTTTTAATGTTGGAATGTCCTCGTAAGGCAATCCGAAATTATGTGGAATTATCAAGACCTTCGTTTTGCTTGATACACTTTCAATGAGAGCCTTTGTATCTAGATTTAACGTTGCAGTCGTAATATCCACGTATTGAATTTGGCATCCCGTGAACTTCACAGCATTCGTAAGAACGACACAGGTATATCCAGCAACAACCACTTCATCTTCGGCTGTTAATTTCAATGATTTGATTAATGAATAGACGGACATTCGACCAGCACCAAAAAGATACACGCGTGATTTATCTACCTTGAAATAATTCGCTAAAAGACGATGAGCAGAGGTGTAATTCTTCCCTGATTGAAACAACATGAGTTGAAAAAACCCTTTAAGAAATCCAGATTTGGACAAGGAGTTATTCGTAAATAAGAAACGTTGTTTACTCGCCATTGTCAAGTTCTTTAATCTTTTTAGCTGGTGAGCCACCATATACTGCGTTCGACTCTAATCTCCCTTTAACCACAGAATTTGACGCGACTACCACATTATCTTCAATGATTGTGCCCGGTAAAATCGTGCATTGAGCACCCATAAACACATTGTTACCAATAATAATATCTCCATCTAGGTAATTTTTGGAGAACAGTTTATTCTCACCCTCGAAGTGGTTAGAATGACAAATAAATGTGCACGAAGGACCAATAGCAACATCGTTCCCCACTTCAATTTTATTCTTGTCAATTAACAAATATCCGAAGGGGGCTATGTGTGAATTGGCTCCTATTTTGAACGTTCCTTGAAGACCAATGTAGAGACTAATATTCTTGTAAAGAATACTTGATTTCCCGACATGAGCATTTTTCGGATGCTGAATATCTACTGTACGATCAATCCGTGCACCTTGCTCAAGCGTAACTCCCTTGAGTTTGAATTTCATCCGTGTAATGCGTCGACTTACTCTATTTAATATCCCCATGTCTTATTCAACTCACTAAGCTGTTTTAGTTTTCTATTGACCGTTCCTTGTTACTCTTTCGTATAAAATCTAGAATTTTAAAGATAAAGAAAATGAAGTAAGCTACTTGAGAGAGACTCAATGCCCAGAGTGTCACCTTCACATCTGCTTCAAAAACCAGTGTAGGAATAATTACAGCAAGGATCATCATAATTGAGCCCACAGCTGCCATTAAGAAAAACTGTCGCTGTTTCCTCAGTACCAATGGTAAGAATGAGATTGGTGATGCAATAAAATTCAGCATAAACCATGGCGCCATGATTTCAGAATATTCACCAGCTCCTCTCCATCTCTCGCCAAATACATATGCAAAGAGATCATCTCCAAAAAAGAAGATAAGGGTGAAAGGAACAATTGAAATCAAGGTAAGAAGCTTGACGGATTTAAGGATCATAGGAAGAATATTCTCCCTGTTGCTATATTTTTCCGCACTTCTCTGGAAGAACACCTGACCAACTGCTAAACCAGCCAGCATTAATGGCAATCGAAGCATTCGATATGATTGGTCAAAGTATCCAAAATCCTCTTCACTAAATATTTTAATTAATAGAATGGCGACTAATAAATCTCGTCCGACATCCATCAAGGTGTGTGGTAGATTTACTTTCGGAAACTCGCTATATTCCTTAGCTAACATCTTGTTTCGTGGCGAGTTGCTCTTCACTTTATAGTTTCGATTCAATTTTAAAAAGTCGCGAAAGAACCAAGTGTTTGAAGCAATCATTCCAATGACAGTTCCTATGATAAGTCCAATATAACCAGTCCCAGCCCACCCAAAAAGTAATTTAGATCCTCCTCCAACAGATGTCGCCGTTATTTTTGAAAAGCTAATTCCTCGATACCTTTTTTTCCGAATTGCCCAGTTCGTTCCAATGCTGTAATATGCAGTAAAGAAGAGGGCAATAGGTATGAGCGCGTAAAAGATCATATCGTCCAAATCGCTAAAAAAGAATATTGGTATGAGTGCAGCTACCCCTGTGATGAGAGAAACTTTTATAGCAATTCTAAGCGCAATTCTATAAAGCCGAAAGGAGTGAATATCTGCTTTCGCGACAGGGATTGCAAATTCGTAACGAGCAGTTGCTAGGGCACCTCCAACGGCAACAATTCGCATGAAAAGTCCCCATTCAGCCATGTCCTCGGCTTCATAATAATACTTGAGTGATGGAATTGAAAGTGCAAGATTAATGATCTGGGAAGCTAACGTTCCTGTCATGAGCACCACAATGGACCTCAGAAGCTTGGACTTAAAATTGATTTTTTTAATCATTCAGCGCAGAGCAACTTCAGGTATTCCGTGATTCCCTCTTCAAAATAGTGGAGGTCATCGTACCCTAATTGTTCTGTTGTATTGGTAATATCTGCGAGTGAATCACGAATATCGCCTGGACGATCAGGTCCATTAACGATTGCGCAAGCTTCATCATATTTTTCGAGGTCAATTAAAACCTCTTTGATTGCACCTACAACTTGATTCAGCGAAAAATGCTTTCCACATGCTATATTAAATGCAGATCCAAAGGCCCCTGGATTATCAGTTGCCAAAGCAAGAACATTTGCCTTTACAGCATTCTTTACGTACGTAAAATCTCTTGTTTGACCTCCATCACCATGAATTGTCAATTCTTCGCCCTTGATCATCTTGTCAATAAACTTTGGAATTGCCGCGGCGTAAACACCATTTGGATCTTGTTTTGGTCCAAACACATTGAAGTAGCGCAAACCAATCGTTTCCATCTGATGCAGCTTGTTGTACGCCATTGCATATTCCTCGTTCAATCGCTTCGTGACTGCATACGGAGACAACAATTCGCCTTCCACTCCAATTTTCTTTGGAGATATTTTACTATCACCATAGACGGATGAAGAGCTCGCATACACCATTCGTTTTATGCCAGACTCTTTCGTTGCATGCAACATATTCAAATAACCCGTAGCGTTTACGTTGTGCGTATTATGCGGAAACTCAATCGATCGTGGAACAGATCCTAAAGCCGCCTGATGCGTGACTAAGTCGATCCCTTTCAGGGCGTTCAAGCAAGTGTTGTAATCAGTAATGTCACCTTCGATGAATTTGAACAGTTCACTCTCTTCAAATTCGCTGAAATTAGAGCGTTTACCCGTTGAAAGATTGTCCAACACGGATACACGGATTCCATTTTCAATTAAGAAGCCAGCGATATTTGACCCTATAAATCCAGCACCTCCAGTTACCAGGACGTGCTTCGATTTCAGGACTTTAATGGCAGAATCAAGATTCATTTATTTTGCGTAATTAACCGATCGTTTCTCTCGAATTAGTGTCACTTTCACTTGACCTGGGTAGGTCATTTCTGTTTGAATACGTTGAGAAATTGTGAATGATAACTCATCTGCTTCAGCATCTGTAACCTTGTCACTTTCTACTAAAACGCGAAGTTCTCTTCCCGCTTGAATTGCATAGGCTGTCGTAACACCATCATAGGCCAACGCCAATCCTTCCAATTCTTTAATTCTCTTGATATACGATTCAACAATTTCTCTACGTGCTCCTGGTCGTGCACCAGACATGGCATCACAAACTTGAACGATTGGAGAAATCAAAGTTGTCATTTCTACTTCATCATGGTGAGCGCCAATCGCATTACATACGTCAGGTTTCTCACCATACTTTTCAGCGAGTTTCATTCCAAGGACAGCATGTGGCAATTCTGGTTGCTCATCTGGTACTTTCCCAATATCGTGAAGCAGTCCAGCACGTTTCGCCAATTTCACATTCAATCCAAGTTCAGTGGCCATGAGCGCACACATATTAGCAACTTCTCTGGAGTGTTGTAGCAGGTTTTGTCCATAAGACGAACGGTATTTCATTCTACCAACCATACGCGTTAACTCAGCATGCAATCCATGAATTCCAAGATCGATACAGGTTCTTCTTCCTGTCTCAGCGATTTCTTCTTCCAGTTGTTTCTTTGTCTTCCCAACCACTTCTTCAATCCGAGCTGGGTGAATTCGACCATCAGAAACCAATTGATGCAAGGCCAATCGTGCGATCTCTCTTCTTACAGGATCAAAACACGAAAGGATAATTGCTTCAGGTGTATCATCAACAATGATCTCAACTCCAGTGGCTGCTTCAAGGGCACGAATATTACGCCCTTCACGTCCAATAATTCTACCTTTTACTTCGTCAGATTCAATATTGAAAACGGACACAGAATTTTCTACTGCTTGTTCAGTTGCTACACGTTGAATCGTTTGAATAACGATTTTTCTCGCTTCGCGATTCGCATTCAATTTTGCCTCTTCAATGATCTCATTAATCCCCTTCATGGCATTCGTTCGAGCTTCATCTTTCAATGACTCAACCAATCCAGCCTTAGCATCTTCTGCCGACAATCCACTAATTTTAGAGAGTTCAGCAACATTCTTCTGGTGCATTTTATCCACCTCAGCATGTTTGATATCAAGTGCGGCTATTTTAGCAGTTTGTGATAATCGTTCCTTCTCCAATTGTTTATCCTTCCGATTTACATCTTCCAGTTTATGAGTAAGGCTTTTCTCTTTTTGTTTAGCGCGATCTTCAGAAGATTGGAGCTTACGTTCGCGGTCTTTAATATTGCTTTCGTGGTCCTCTTTCAATTTCATGAACTTCTCCTTTGCCTGAAGAATTTTGTTCTGTTTCAAGATTTCACCTTCTTTTTCGGCGTCTTTCAGTAATTGTTCTTTACGTTTCTTGAGTACAACAGACTGGATCAAAAATGCGATCACAATTCCTGCTACGGCTCCTACGATACCGTATATTATATTTTCCATAGTTCACTAAAGTTATTAAACATAAAATCCCACGCCACGAGCATCATGCACACGAAATGGGAAAGGAAAATAGGGCTTACAAGTAGTTATGATTTATCCAACTCTTCTAATAGAGTTTTTAGCTCATCTTCGATCTTACTCAGATCGTTCGAGGGAGTAATCGAACCATTCTTATTGTCTTTAACTGCCAATTGTAAGGCAGTCATTGCCAATAAATCTTGCATATCTTTTACGGCGTAGTTATCCTGAAGCAATTTAATCGCTTGATTAATGTCTTTGGCTGCTTTCTCAACTTTCTTCTCTTCGTCCTCACTAACGGATAGAGGGTAAGTTCTTCCTGCAACTACAACTTTCAATGACTGCTTCGCCATATTTTATTTCTTTAACTGCCCTATGCAGTATTCTATTTCCTTTACCAAATCATCAATTTGTTCATCTGAAACTCCTGTTTCATTCGAACTCACGACGCCTTGTACCTTCGTTGTTTTTTGTACTTGTTTCAATGATTCTACTTCCGATTTAAGCTCCTCAATATTCGCATTTTGCTTGCTCAGCGACTCATTCAGGCGCTCGTTTTCCGTTAGTAGTTCATCATTTTTTGATCGCTCTGTAACATATTGCTCACGGTAGAGAATTGCTTTCTCTCGAACCTTGTCAATAAGTTGACTTATACGATCAGACATAAAACGACATTTTATACAAAAATAGTATTGATCTAGAGTTAACCAACATTTTTTGCTCGATTGTTGCTCTATTTTTATCAAACATCTATTTTTGATAAATGATTCAAACTCTCATCATTTCTATATTTCTGGCATTA
>JBLHON010000121.1:0-10306 GCA_047621865.1 Crocinitomicaceae bacterium
ATCACGTGTGTTGATGGCAAGATCTGTATCTGATCCAATTGTTTCGAGAAGCTCAAGTTCTTTCAAGAGATCAGGATTCGTTGGATCTGATTCCAGTTGCTCAAAAATAGTAATCAATCGTGTTTGGAGATTCGTTTTTAACTCGTTGTCCTTGAGCTGAAGTTGTTTCAACTTATCTACTTCTGACAATCTTCTATTTCCATTAATCGAGCTGACATCCTTTTCATAATCAGGGAAAACAGATTCTTTTACGTCAGCTAGTGTCAAACCAGAAGTTGGAGATGGACCTTCAAGTTCTTTTATACGAAGATCACGCGTATTGAGTGCAAGATCTGTATCTGATTCAATTGTTTCGAGAAGCTCAAGTTCTTTCAAGAGATCAGGATTCGTTGGATCTGACTCCAGTTGACCGCGAACAGTAATCAATCGTGTTTGGAGATTCGTTTTTAACTCGTTGTCATTGAGCTGAAGTTGTTTCAACTTATCTATTTCTGATAATCCAGAAACGTCATTAATCGCATTCACGTCTTCGCGATAGGATGGAAACACAGACGATCGCACACCATCTAGCGTCAGTGCTATAGTTGGCGAGGTTGCTTCCTGTGCTTTCAGATCTTTGATTCGAAGACCGCGAACGTTTATATCCTCCTCCAATTGGCCCCCCATAGACTTGAGCAGTTGCATTTCACCTTGGAGGTCGGGATTATCTGGTTTCGCATCCAGCAGTAGCTTGATCTTGATCAATCGTTCATCAATCACCAATTTTAACTGAGTATCCTTATCCTGTCTTTGCTCAAGTTTCGACAATTCAGATGTGGAGAGTGTAGCATCAATTGACGCAATATCTGTGAGGTAATTCGGCAAGAGGCCATTGATTATATCATCAGCCGAAACTGCAATCTCTGGATTTGATTCTTCCAATTCTTTTACCTTGGCGATGTATTCAGTTGTTTGCGAATCGATCTCATTCTTATATTCTACCAACTTCAACTGTTCCTCTAGCAGAGCATTGTTCCCTGGGTCACTCTCTAATTTTGTCTGTAGAGATTGGATTTCCTTGGCTATACCTGTTGAGGTACGCTTATTATTATCAAGTAAATTTTGAGTTTTGACAAGTTCTGTTTTCGTTTTGTCACCTAGAATGGTTTTCTTTTCATCTTCATGTGCGGAAGTAAGAAGTTCCTGCGTGGTTTGCGCCACTCCTGGATTAGATCCTACTAATTCAGGGTTAAGATTTTCTAAAACCGCCATCTGCTCCTTAATCCGTGTACCATTCTTTGTGTCCTTTGCTATTTTAGCATCCTTGACGGCTTTTTCAATTTCACTTGGAGTCACCATAGGAATTGGTTTTCCAGATAGAGCTTCTTCCAAAATTTGAACATTCTCTTCCAATACCAACACCTTATTATTGAGTGCAGTAATATCTTCATGATTGAAGATTTCCTCCTTCTTGTGAATATCAATTTCTTGTTCTTTTTGCAAGATCTCGGCACTCATTTCATCGGCTTTCCTCTTCTTAGCGTTCGCTAATTGACCCTTCAACAAGCGAACATCATTCTTTATACGATCAATTTCAATGGCACTTGAATTGTTCTTTGCTATGATACGTCTTTGCTCAGTTTTCAATTCAATACTCTCGTCTATCATATTCGCGATAATCCCTCTTGGAGAGATATTCTGAACAGCATAGATTGTACCTTTCTCTTGCGCAAGAAGATTCCATGCAGCTTCTTCATCTCCAGCCTTCATCAATTTATTGAATCGTATCTCCAGGGACGCCATATCCCCGTCTGATTTAGGAGAAGCACCGAATTTACCTTCCAACTCATCATTTAACTTATTCAAACTGGTAATTTGCTCTGAAACTTTCTCGATTTGTGGTTCGAGGGCACTAGCTTCATTCAGGAAAGCGTACTCCACAAAAGGATCATCAGCTAGGGCTATCTTATCCATAAGGATATTCTGTTTGTCCAAGAGCTCTTTAAGCTCCTCGCCAACTTCTACGATATTATTGTTGATACCAATTGATAACTTCTTTAGTAGCTCAGCTTGATCTCTCTCATCCTCGGTAAGTTCTGCCAGCTTATTTTGAACTTCTCTGGGCGTCATATTATTCAGTCCAATTTCAGCAAGGATTTCATCCCTTCTCTGTGCAAGCTCTAATGCAGCAAGTGCTGCTGGATCAATTTCATCAATATTAACATCCAACTCTGCCTTTTCCCTAAGAATATAGCCGATTAATTCAGAGCCACCCTCAATGCGTTCATCAAAGAGATTAACGATTTTGACAGCTTCCATTCCATCAATCATTGTGTGAACCACTTTTTGTTTGAGCGGTCGAAATTCATCCAAATAGGGCAGCTCAACTTCGAGCTCTGTTATCTTGTCCAGGCCGACTATATCAATTTGATAGGTGTACTTCCCTCCTTGTGGAAATACATGTGAATAAGATCCAGTGCTATTAGACGCGATTTTGCCTATTTCTTCCCCACTAGCCGAAAGAATAGTAACGGTCATATCAGTATTATCTGGATTTATTTCTGAGAGAAAATCTCCCATAACGATAATTTCCTGCACTGGAATTCTGACAACTTTAACTCTATAGACGTGCAATTTACCGGACTCACTCTGACGTGCTGACGCGAAATAAGCATTTTGATAGCTTGAATCGACCACATAAAAGAGGTCGTCATCAGGAGAGGAAATTGCAAAATCTACGTTTTCGACACGTTCAAAAATATTGGATGAAGAATTATATCGCGCCATAAAAACGTCGAATCCACCCATAGAATTGTGTCCTTTCGAGCTAAAGTATAAATACTTACCACTGGGATGTAAGTAAGGAAAATCATCATCATAGGGTGTGTTTACTGCACCTGGTAGAGGTGTTGGATTTCCCCACGAATTATCTGGTAATTTTCTTCTTATATAGATATCTAGGCCACTGTTTTCCTTTTCTCCATAACTAGAATAGTAAACAGTAGTTGCATTTTTAGGGAAGTGGACGATTGGAACATGTCCTTTTTTCTTGTCAATTCGACTTTGAAAGCGTTCAGTAACCAGAATTTTTCCACCAAAACTCTCCATATCATGATAGAGCCTAAAAAACTTATCTTCTTCAACAGGTTTCTTTTCAGTGACGATAATTTCGGTGAAGGTTGAGAGCAATTGTCCGCCATTATTACACATCTCAATCTCATGATCAACATCAAAGGTATTGTCACCAGCAGAGCATTTGCTTTGATAGAGTTGATAGTACTTTTTGGCTTCCTTAAATTGATAATTTAAATGCAATGCTCTCCCTTTAAAATAAAAGGCTTTGGGGTCCACATCCGGGCTATTAACGGCGAAATTCAGATAACGAATTGCCTCCTTCTTCTCATTATCAGAGTTGAAGAGCAAGCAAGTTCCATACTTAAAATTGTAACTAACATTCGTAGGATGAAGGGAAATTAAACGCAAAAAGAAGGGGGTAGCGTCAACATATTGTTCATTATCGAACAGTTTGTTTGCTTTTTCCTCGACCTTTTCTTCTGTTTCTTGTGCATGAACTGATGCTACAATTAGGAAGAGTCCCAGGACATTTGTTATATGTTTTACTAACCTCACTAATACTGTTGTGCAAGGCACAACTCTACAGGCTTCTGTACGTTTATCTGTTAAAAAGGTTCATTCTGTTTTCCTCACCTTTAATAAGACGTCGAATATTTTTCCGATGCACTACAATAACTGCGATTGACAAGATAATACTAAATGCAATTAACCACAATGATACGACCTTAAAATATAGGATAATCATCAACGGAAAACATACTGCAGCTGCCATCGCACCTAGCGACACATATTTAGTAATCAAAAAGGTAATAAGGAAAAGTGTCAAACAGATCCCTGCTGCAGCTGGATGAATGGCGATTACAACTCCTAGAGAGGTTGCAACACCTTTGCCCCCATTAAATCCAGCAAAGATTGGCAATACATGTCCTATAATTGCGCAAATTGCCGCGACTAGTTGAACTTGAATTAATTCGTCTTCAGGCCAATGCCCCAAGCCAATGCCCCAAGGAATAATTACCGCTGAAAATCCTTTAACAATGTCAATAAATAAAACTACTATTCCAGGTTTCTTCCCAAGAACACGAAAGGTGTTGGTAGCTCCAGCATTCTTGCTTCCATGTTCGCGAACATCCACGCCATATTTGGCTTTCCCTACCCATACGGCAGTTGGAATTGAGCCAAGTAAATAAGCAATGCTGCCAAAAAGCAGATAATTTATCATTTTTACTATTCAAATAGACGCATAAACTTAGCGAGAAATGCGCTATTCGTGGTCATTTCGTATTTGAAGTTTCGTTTTTTACGTTTATCTTCCTTCAATTCATTGATTGCTGAAGTCATTGCTTCGTCACCAGATTTAATAGATAACGTTCCATCTTTCTGTACCATTTGGTAATCGAAATAGTAATCACGTCCACCTGGAATGTTGACATAGAGCATAAACTTGTCGCTGTTATTTTTCTTCTTATCACCAGAATACGTCTGTTGAAAAAATGCTTTCAATGGAACATATTTCATAATTGGTTTCCCGAACATATTCACTAATACTGCCGATTCTACATTTGTAATCAGTCCTCTATCTTGCAAACGAGCACTTTCGTATGAGCTGATACGTAATCCCGTAATTGTGATTGACTTCTCAAGTCCATCCGGGAGTTTCTTAACTTTCCCTAGTTGCGTATATTCCTCCACAAATTTATCGGCCGCTTTGAGTCCATCCCATTCTACAATGGCTTGTTCTAGCGTGTTAGAACTGAAATCAGCTGATTGCAATCCTTCAACTTCATTCAGGCGATCGGCCACATCCTGCATGATTCCTTTATCAAGAGGCATGTCAAACCTTGCAGTGATATTCATAGTAGTCTCCCCTGTTGATTGATTGTAATTAACAATTCCCACGGCGTCTACTTTTGCATCTCCATAGTCCATTCCAAGATTAATTACACCATCTCCATTCATGGAACAACTTTCTGTATGCAAAGCAATATAGTTTCCTTTCTCTTCTCTATTCAAGAGTTTATCTTTCGAGCCAATTTGAAATTCCTTCGTTCCAGTATCATATTGCAAATAACCATTGGATGTCATTACAATTGGATCTCCCGGATCTACAAGTGCAGAAAGGAAGGTTGGATAAAGAGATATGCTATCTGGATTTGGAGAATCTCGCCATACAATTCCCGCTGATATTGAAACTCCCTCGAGATCCTTCATTTCACTAACAACAGGAATTTGGATACTTTTTGGATCAATCTCTGATCTAAATGCCATCCAGTTTCTATCAAATTTGTCACATGAATGATTAATCCTAGTTGCGCCAGCAAATGCAATTAATGGGTTTGACGCTCGAATTGATACATCTCCGTAGAAATCAAACTCATTACTTAATTTAAAATTCGCATCTACTTCAACTTTCCCTGAAGCTCTTGTCTGATAAGAGGTATCCAATCCAATGTCCTTCATTTCAACATAGGTCACAGTACTGTCAGCATCATAATATGGATACTTACCGGCTGCATTGTAGTCTTGTCTTGCTTTAATCTCAACTTCTGCTTGTTCGAAGGTGTGATATTTCGTGATATAGTTTGCTACAATTTTAGCATTATAGAGTTTGTCAATTTTCGCTTTTCGTCGTATTTGGAGCTTCGAGCTATCTGGATAAATTCTAGCATCAGCAATATCAATAAACTCTACCTTTGAACAGAATATCGTTTTGTTCTTTGCATTGAAGGTTGCCTTTGGAGCTCTGAAATTTAAATTGTCCTGATCTTTATGTAGAGAAAAGAAGTTCGATTTAACACCATCTACACCTGCTTCAATGACGATCGTTTTATCATCTGTTTTTTCCATCTCAATGGACAATTCATCCATGAACCACTTGAATTTATCCATTTTGGCCATGTATTGATTCACTGGAAATTCCATTGTGGTTTCACCTTCATTCGAATTGAAATTTCCGACCCTTTCTTCAAACGAGACATGAGATTTGACATTATCAGTTTTGAACGCAAGTGCATCCTCGGAGACGTCAGTACTCTGGTTCTGCAGCCTAAAGGAGGATGTGTCGGCAAATACATCGTAGCGTGTAAATCTGAAGTTATCCGAAATCAGGTTGCAATTTGTGAATGTCATCAGCCCAATTCCTCTCATTCCTTCCTCCTTAATAATTATAGTTCCACGGAGTTTAGCCTCTTTATTGAACATTAATAGATCACTCATTGGAGTTGAGTTTGCACGAAGTAATTTTTGCTTCGGTACATACGTGATATAGGCGCGCTCAGATTGAACATCGGGAAATTCAACTTTCGATCCTTTACCAACAGGTCTGTTCTCGAATACTGCATACCCAACTGTTGAATCTGGCAGAAAACTGAGCGCTTTTGAGGTGGATGTAGATTCAATAAAATTGATCGTTCCATTCCCTTGAAGTCCGTTATTGGAAAGCACGATCTTATTCTCATAGACTGCGTCAGTACCATAGAATTTATGACCTCCTTCGGGTGCCATGGTGGAAAAGCCAAATGAATAGTCACCCATTATTTTAACTTGTTGCCTGATCTTCGGAAAAATTCCAGCAGACACAAGTTCACCGTCCAATCGAAATGAACTTTCTTTAAATGTATTCAGACTATCCAACTCAAACGGATCAACTGTATAATAGAATCTTAAGCTATCATAAGCTCCTCTGTAGATACTCTGATCATTGTAAAAGATCTTTGTCTTATTGAGAGACGTCATTTTAGGATACATTCCATATTTTTGATTGTTACCCGATCTGTTTGATACATCATCAATACTAATCTCACCAGTAAGTCCTCTTAGTGCACTAGCCATTGGAATTCCAGCTGTACCATGAGTTTTGTCTAATGGTCGAACTCTAAATATACTTTCATCAGTTCGTTGAAGTTTAATTTTGAAGGCATCATAATCGAAGTACGCGAGCTCTGCATTTGTTTCGAGCTTTCCAGCATTCGTCCAACCTTTGTAGACAAAATCTCTATTTGATTTGACTTTCACAACTCCATCATGCGGAAAGACCATTGTGTTTTTTACTGCTGAAATCAATACACGATCCACTGCCTCTAGGTCAAGTTCGAGCGTTTTAAGGTTCATGACTGCAAAATCAGGTTTCAATCGAATTTCATTGTTTCTCTCCTTAAATTGCTTTGCAAATGTGGTGTCATTCTCAGCAAGTTCAATAAGATATCCACTAAGTTTTCTTTCTCGAAGGTCGGAATTAAAGACAATATTATCATAATCTCGTTTCCCAGCTTTGGCTTTTACAAAGTTGTTCAGTTTATCGTTCACGATAACTTTCTTCGTTTCAGTATCATAACTGATAAATCCGAGACTTGAAAGTTGCAACAGTAATGGTTTGGCTTGATCTATTGTTTTATGCAATGCTGTTGCCGCTGTTCCTTCAGAAAATTCGTATTCATCAAACTTATAGCAGTATTGTGATATTCCAACGAGTGGATGTGTTGATTCCATAGATTGGAGCCGGTCATACACCTGTGCATCAAAATAATTCTGAGATTCAAATTGAGCAACTCGCTGCTGTTGACTCGTCCCAAACTCATAGGTAAAGTGCAGAGAATCAGAATTAATATCCCAAATTATTTTGGGAACATAGATATCGAGTTTGTGATATGAATCTTGGAAAGGAGCCTCGCCAATTCCATTTTTCGTCCTTACAAGTTGAATTTGTTTTTTACCTAAATCATAATCTAATGTAATCCCAGGGTGGGTTATGGAGTCACCAGAGCTCAAGAGAAGCACAAATTCAGCGCGGGTGGTCATTACTTTCTTTGGGGAGACGATTATTTGTTTTGCCCTTGCAATCATAAATGGCGAGCCATTATTTTTGATTGTCACCTCAGCTCGTTCCTCGGAAGTACCAGCACCAAGGAAACTAGATCCCTGCAGAGCAAATCCACCCAGGTAATCGACATTTTTAATAATCTCTTTAATCAACAGACGTCGTTCGAAAGAGAGAAACTGAGGATATACCTTATCGGCTTCACGGTTGAATTTAAAGGCTCTATCTGAAAGAAGACCTAAAATGGGCTTCTCAAAATATGGAGTTGTAAGGGAGACAGTATCAACTCTAAGCGTAGAAGATTTTAAGGATAGATCATAACTTTTGAGTTTAGCATGGGTCTTGTTGACATCTAGCCCAACTTTCTCCCAGGTAATCGTTCCACCCTGGCCATTCCATTTCTTCAAAACGGGATCATAGGCTCCAACTGTACCAATTACACGCAGACTATCGACGGTTTCTCCTTTATTATCTCCTGAGTTACTAATCGATCGACATACAAGATCTCCTTCTGTTAAATTGACTGTAACTTTTTTATCAAATTCGAAAGAATAATCCCCTCCTATATAGTACCAAGCAAAATTAGATGATTCCGAAATTTGCCCAGTTGAGAAAAAACCAGCAGAGAATTCAACGAACTCTTCCACCTTCTTCACGTATCTAGAATCAAGCATTTTATCAACTGTTGAATGCCAAGCAAGAAAACTAGACTTTGGCTGCTTCCCTTCGACAAAAGCAGTTACCGAGAAAATATAGTTGTATACTTCCGGGTAATCTTTCAATTTTTTCGACTCCATAAGATTACAGGTCGCGACCATTTTCGTAAAGTATTCCTCAGGGAAATCCTGCGTTTCGAGCAGCAGCAGAGGTAGTTTATCCTTCGCGAAATCACGGAAATCTCCAGTGCCGTATTCCGCCATTTTTTTCTGGAAATCTTTGACAAACTTTTCTCTGGTAGCTGGATATGTCTGAGACATTCCCATGTACGACACCAACACTAATAGGCAAACCAGCCAGTGTTTCCGATTCATATTTTTCTGTTTTGTTCGTTCTAACTAATTTCTGCACAACCTATTTGGTCATACGAAGCTGAATTCCAGCCCACTCGTCCTTCGCATATTCCTTCTCCTTTGTAAGACCAAATTGTCCAGCAAAAGTTACTAATTCAGCCACGTCCGAGCTGAAAAATCCACTTAACAAAAGTATTGCTTTAGGTCGTAATGCCTTTGCATATCTTTCCATATGTGATTTCAATATATTCTTATTGATGTTTGCAATAATTAATCCAAATTGCTCATCTCCTATTTTATCTACATCTCCACAAACGCACTCAATTTTTGTACACGCATTGCGTTCTGCATTCTCCCGTGCGTTTACTGCAGACCAATCTTCAATATCAATTGCCAGTATTCGCTCTGCACCAAGTCGCTCAGCTATAATTGCTAAAACACCAGTTCCAGTTCCCATATCCAAGACATCAGATGGCATTTTCTCAAGTTCGAAAAGCGCCTTTGTCATCATCCAAGTTGTTTGGTGATGACCTGTTCCAAAAGACATTTGTGGCTGAATGACCACCTTCATTCCTTTACCTAAAGAAGGCTCATGGAAGGGAGCTACAATTGTGGCATACTCTTCAATGTATACTGGATGGAAATCCTCTTCCCATTTTGCATTCCAATTTTGATGTGGGATAATTTTCTTTTCCCACGCGAGAATTACCTCAGCATGATCTACAAGTGCAGACGATGCCATCACTTTTTCAACCTCAACGGACGCTGGAGCATAAGCCTGTAGACCAGTTTCTGATTCCATGAAGCTATCA
Organism: Crocinitomicaceae bacterium; assembly: GCA_047621865.1. Classification (GTDB taxonomy): domain Bacteria; phylum Bacteroidota; class Bacteroidia; order Flavobacteriales_D; family Crocinitomicaceae; genus UBA4466. The sequence continues at coordinate 9,693 of JBLHON010000121.1, forward strand.
AAACCTAGCTCTGAAAGTTCAGCAATCATAATATCACTCCAAGGATTCTTAGGAGTCAATGTGATCGTCAATTCAATCGTGTCTAGATTCTCCATTTAAAACGAATTAATTATCGCACAAAATGATTCTGATTTCAATGCAGCTCCACCAATCAAGCCACCATCCACATTCGGACAAGCGAATAATTCTTTTGCATTTTCGGGCTTGCAACTTCCACCATACAGAATGGAAACAGATTGTGCCGTTTCATGATCATAACGTTGCGCGAGTAATTCACGAATCTCAGCATGCATACTTTCTGCTTGCTCAGTTGTAGCTGTTTTACCCGTACCAATCGCCCAGACTGGCTCATAAGCAATAACTCGCCCCTTCATTTCTTTCGAGTTGAGATGAAACAAACTATCGTACAGTTGGCGTCTCACGTAGGCAGATTCAAGACCTGCCTCTCTCACTTCCAAAGGTTCTCCACAACAAAAAACAAAATCAAATTCATTTGTCATTGCAGCATCAACTTTATCTTTCAAGAGTGTATGATCTTCTCCAAATATTGCTCGACGTTCACTATGCCCAATCAGTCCAATTGATCCGCCAACACTTTTCACTTGTGCGATACC
>JBLHON010000122.1:0-10306 GCA_047621865.1 Crocinitomicaceae bacterium
AATACGCGACTTAAAAATAGAATTTCGATCGTTACCAAACAATACGAAGAGCGCGAAGTTAAAGCCAGTATTGATATCTTAAAAAAACGGGGTGGCTATCGCAAGAAAGTAATGAATTTTGCAAAGCTGAATAAAGTAGATATGATTGCTTTATCCTATCATTCTGAGAGTCTTTTGCCACAATTTGATAGCTTTGCACAAGGATTTCTCACAAATAAGCTCGGACTGCCTGTGCTGGTAGTGAATTCCAAATTGGCTTCTGCCCTTTATTTCTGATTCTTAATGAACATTGGACAAATTAATCACCTAACAATACTTAGGTTTACTTCCGTAGGCGCTTATCTTGCTGATGACAGCGAAAATGAGGTGCTATTACCTAACAAATATATTACTGACAACCTGAAGGAAGGCGATGAAATTGACCTTTTCGTTTACAGGGATTCAGAAGATCGAGTTGTGGCAACAACAGAGAAACCATTCATTGAACTCAATGGATTTGCATTCTTAAAAGTCAAGGATGTAAATATGTATGGTGCATTTGTGGATTGGGGCCTGGAGAAGGATTTAATGATCCCGTTTAAAGAACAAAACTTGAAGCTAGAAGTTGGTCGTTGGTACCTAACTAGCTTGCAACTTGATGATGCCACTGATCGTGTATTTGGATCTACGAAGACAAATCGTTACGTGCAAGAGTGCGAAGAAGAGTTTGAAAAGGATCAAGTTGTAGATCTACTTATCTGTGAAGAAACAGATCTTGGAAACAAGGTTATCGTCAACAATAAGTATTCTGGACTGATTTATTACAACGACATTAGCCGTCCATTACGACGAGGTGATACTGAAAAAGGATATGTCTACAATGCCCGAGAGGATGGTAAACTGGACGTTCGTTTGGATCTCGAGGGAATGGTTAAAATCTCTGAATCTGCCGAAAAATTACTCGCAATTCTCAAAAAACGTAAGAAACTTGAGGTTCACGATAAAAGTCATCCAGATGATATTCGTGATGCAGTTGGGATGAGCAAGAAGACCTTTAAATCAGCTGTTGGAACATTGTACAAGCAACGTTTGATCACCTTAGAGAGTGATGGAATTAGTCTGGTAGAATAAGATTACAATCCAAACATTTCTTTAAATCGAATTGCTTGACGTCGCGAGATTTCAATCTTGCCCCCTCCTATCAATTCAACTTGAAGTCCTCCATTGAACCAATTTTCGACGCGTTCAACCCATTCCAAGTTAATGATGAACTTTCTGTTTGCACGGAAGAAAAATTCTGGATCCAAACGATCTTCGAAACTATTCAGTGAACGTAAAATTAACGGGCGATTCTTATCAAAATAAACCTTCACGTAGTTTCCATCCGATTCCAGCATTCGAACATCAGATAGCTTTACGAAATAGCATTTCTCACCATCTTTAATGAATACGCGATCGTGGATTGATAAAGACCGCTCTTTTCGTCCATTGCCATGTTGCACAGACGACTCATATTCTTGTTCTTCCTTGTGCTTCAGCTTTTCAATTGCCTCTGCCAATCTTTCAGGATCAATTGGCTTTAACAAGTAATCCAAGGCATTCACTTCAAATGCTTTCAATGCATATTCATCGTATGCAGTGACAAAAATGACATGTGGAATCTGATCGAGCTTCTTCAACATCTCAAAACCAGTCATCCCTGGCATAGAAACATCCAAAAAGATCAAATCTGGAGCAAGTTTCTTCACTTTCTCGATTCCCTCATCACCATTTTGAGCCTCGTCAATAACTTTGACTTCGAGATACTCTTTGAGCACGCTCTTCAGTTCTTCTCTTGCAAGGCGCTCGTCATCAATAATTAATGTTTTAAATTCCTTCATTCGTAAATTTGATTTTTGCTAAGACATTATCGCCTTCCTGCTTGATCCAAAATTTGGCATTCTCACCATATTGCAATTTAAGGCGTTGCTGGATATTTTGAATTCCAACCCCCATATCATTTGTTGCTCCAAGGACTCCTGAATTCGCCACCTGAATCACAAACCCATCATTTTCCTTTACAATTGACACAACGACCTCTCCCCCTTCCTTTCGAGAAGAAATTCCATGCTTGACGGCATTTTCAACCATCATTTGCAATGAAAATGGAGGAATTGCCCTCTCCAAAAGTGTAGTATCAATCTCCCATCGAACTTCTAAACGTTCCTCAAAACGGATTTTCTCCAAGTCGAGATAACTCCTGGAAATATCCAGCTCCTGATCAATAGTGACAATATTTTCTCTTCCTAAAATCAACGATTGCCGAAGTAAATTACTCAAGGTGGTAATCGAGACTTTCGCTTTTGCTGGTTCGAGATCAACAAGTGCGCGAATACTATTCAGGGAATTAAACAGAAAGTGAGGATTCAACTGAGAGCGCAAGTTTTTCAACTCACTCTCCCGATTACTTGACGTAAGTTCAAGGTTCGAAATTTCCTGTTTCCGTGATTTTTGAAAGAAATGATAGGTGAAATAAATAGCATTCCAGAATAAGATTAATATTCCGAGGGAAATCGAACTCACAATGAATTGAGAAGCCTTAAAAGGATCTCTTGGTTCCGCAACTTTCAAGGAAGGATAAGCTGCTTCCCACATCCCTTGAAGATAATCTACTGAATAAAGACAAATATTGATTAGAACTGCACTGATCACAGAACTGATAATTAATCGAGGAATTAAACCCGTCAATTTCTTATCTAGCCAGCCAAGCCTGATCATCAAGCTTCTTTGGATGTGACTAATGAGAATTCCACAAACAACTAATGCAGTTAAATTGATAAACAGTTCGCTATCCACCTTCTCTGGATCATTATTAAAAACAGCAATCAAAACGAGTGATGCATAAGCAAGCCATCCAATTAATTGCGCAACCCAATATATTCCTTTAGCTCTCATCAAATCAAATCTACTCTTTATCTTAGAAGGCATTCCTATTTTAGGATAATTGGAAAATTCCAGTGTTCCATGGAAAAATAACGTTTTGGAATGTTTTTTGTCATCTTTGCGTAGATGCGCATCCTTCTTGCAATACTTTTATTTTTTCCTGGTGCACTCAGGGCTCAAAATTACTTCTCAGATCACTTTGGAGGTTCTATTGGCATTGTTATACACCTTGGAACGCACGTAAACTCTGTTGGACTCAATTTCAAAGGATATTATACAGACTATTTCTATCAGGTCAATACCAACTCCTCACTCACCTTGCATGCATCTAGCTATGGAGGGCGAAAACTCTTTTGGGAGAATCGAAATGCACTTGGGGCAGCACTGATGGGAGGAAAAAAACAAATGACACCAGACTTTTTATTGGATGGATTGAATCACCAGACTCCCTATAACTATGGAGTTGCATACAACTACCTCTGGTATTTCGATAAGGTTGGTACTACTCAACAATCTGGAGGATTTGCACTCCATCTAAAATCATTCAGTATTTATCATGAGAACGATGTTTTTGGCGGACAAGGAAGAGATCGTTTTCGTAGTGGGCATGTACAAGTCTCTTATCGAAAAGATCTTTGGCGCTATGCAGTTGGAGTAAACATTTGGACAGGAGAAACGCGTGGTGCTACATGGGAAAAGGTTGAATGGGACAAATGTCCTCACGGCTTTAGAGTCCTTGAGGATTTACCCTATGGAAAAACGAGTCACGGGATCTTATATGGATCTGTGACACATAGCTATCCATTTGGACAAATTGCCACCATGCGACTTGGCATAGATTCAGAACAAGTGAGGCACGGATTTCAAAACAGATTTATTCACGACCTTATCTTCCTTCCAAAAAGTGTTCATCGAGATACACCACACTATCCCAGATTGGATGAAACGGGCTGTCCAGTATTTGAAAAAGACGATGTGCGAAAGAGTCTATTTTTTATGCAAGTTGGTTCGAATGGAAATTGGTCAGATTGATTGGTCAAGATTTCAAAACACAAATTTCTTAATGAAACTGCCAGATTTTGAGTCGTTTTCATCAGTGAATCCACTCTTTTCAACATCCTTTCATAAAAAAGACCAAATTTACGCTGAGGGATGAGAGAATCTTGTAACTTTGCCTCCCGAAGTTACTTTTTTTAGGACATGTCAAACTCAGTAAAATATGTTTTCGTAACAGGAGGGGTCACTTCCTCTCTCGGAAAAGGAATCATCTCAGCATCTTTAGCCAAATTACTCCAGGCTAGAGGATATTCAGCGACAATTCAAAAGCTTGATCCCTACATCAATGTGGATCCAGGTACGTTGAACCCTTATGAACATGGAGAATGTTTCGTTACAGACGATGGAGCAGAAACGGATCTTGACCTTGGTCATTATGAGCGTTTTCTGAATGTTCCTACCTCTCAGGCAAATAATGTCACGACCGGTAGAATCTATCAATCTGTTATCGATAAAGAGCGTCGTGGAGAATTCCTCGGAAAAACCGTTCAGGTAATTCCCCACATAACCAATGAAATTAAGGAGCGAATTCAAATCCTTGGAAATAAAGGCACCTACGATATTGTTATTACAGAAATTGGCGGAACAGTTGGTGATATAGAGTCACTTCCTTACATTGAGGCTGTACGACAAATGAAATGGGAGCTCGAAGACGATTGTATCGTTATTCATCTCACACTTGTCCCCTATTTAGCTGCTGCTGGTGAACTTAAAACTAAGCCTACTCAGCACTCTGTAAAGCAATTGCTCGAATTGGGAGTTCAACCAGACATCTTATGCTGTAGAACAGAACACGAATTGGAATTAACGCTTCGTCGTAAAATTGCGAAGTTCTGTAACGTGAGTATGAATGCTGTTATTGAAGCACGTGATGCGGAAACAATTTATGATGTTCCGTTACTCATGCAAGCTGAAGAATTGGATAAAGTAGTTCTAGAGAAATTGAACCTCACAACTAAATCTGTTCCAAATCTAGATAGCTGGAAAGAGTTCGTACATCGTTTAAAAAATCCTAAATCTGAAGTTACCATTGCATTGGTTGGCAAATATGTTGAATTGAGAGATTCATATAAATCGATCAGTGAATCCTTCATTCAAGCAGGAGCCTATAATGAAACGAAAGTCAACATTAAATGGGTTCACTCTGAAAAGATCACACGTGCTAATGTTGAAGAAGAACTGAAAGACGTGGATGGTGTACTAGTTGCACCAGGATTTGGATCTCGAGGGATTTCAGGAAAAATTGAAACTGTTCGCTTTGCAAGAGAAAATAAAGTCCCCTTCTTTGGAATTTGCCTTGGAATGCAATGTGCTGTGATTGAATTCGCACGGAATGTTTTGGGAATGTCTGAAGCACACACCACCGAAATTGTTGAAGACTGCAAAAGTCCAGTCATTAATATGATGGAAGAGCAAAAACACATTGCGAATCTTGGAGGTACAATGCGACTAGGAGCATACGAGTGCAGACTTACAACTGGATCTCACGCTTCAAATGCATACAATACAGATCGCATTTCAGAACGTCATCGTCACCGCTACGAATTCAATAACGAATATTTGGAGCAGTTTGAGGCTCAAGGCATGCGAGCGACAGGGAAAAATCCAGAAACAGGATTGGTCGAGGTTATTGAAATCGAAGATCACCCATGGTTTGTTGGTGCACAATTTCATCCGGAATATAAGAGTACTGTGGAAAATCCTCATCCACTCTTCCTTTCGTTTGTTGCAGCAGTATTAAAGAATAAGGCGACGAAATAATCGCTTCACGACGGTAAAACGTCAACATAAATGAACGTGAATCGTTCAAAGTAATATAGATTAAAGCATGGATAGAAATACCATCGTAGGACTGGTTTTAATTGGATTGATACTTTCCTTATTTGCCATTTTCAATCAGCCCTCTGAAGCAGAAGTTAAAGCGGCGAAAGCCAAACATGACAAAGAAGTTGCCGCTAAGCAAGAGGCGAAAAGAGAAAGTGATTCATTAGCAACTCTTGATCAAGCAGCTGCTGACACTCTGAAAATCTCATTGTCTGAATCAAATTGGAAACCCAAACTTGATGAGGATGGAAAGCAGATAAGTGACGCCTCAGGCTTGCTCTCGTTTCAAGATTCAATTACTGGTCGCGATACATTAATGGCAGCAATTGCTCCTGAAAGTGAAACTGCTCTACCAATTAAGAAAGAGAAGGTTGTAGGTGAGATCGTTCAGCTAGAAACGGATAAATTTATCATCGATTTCGATACGAAGGGTGGGCAAATTTCATCTGTTCGACTGAAGGAATTCGAAACTTTCGATAATTTCGTAAAGGATGACGGGAAGATTGATCCAATGGTTCTTTTTGAAAGTGGAGATGCTTCTCAAGGATTAACATTCCCAATGGGAAAAGAAGTTGTCAATACAGCAGATGAGCTCTTCGTGATAAAATCCCAATCAGAGACTAAGATTGTTTTTGAATTGAAGAAAGGCGAAAAAGGAAGCATTCAATTTGTGTACGTCTTAAAACCTAAGTCTTACGATCTCGATTTTGATATCAATATTCGTGGTCTGCAAGGCAAGGTTACTCCAAATAATGTCATGTTCAATTGGGATGTTGCCTATAGAAGAACTGAACGAATGATGAGTGAACAGCGTCGAGTATCTACGATCTGTTACGATTACGACAATGAAGGCTTCTCCTATTTGAGTGAAATGGCTTCAGATGATGAAAAGGCAGAAGATGATATCAATTGGATTTGCTACAAACAGAGCTATTTTTCTTCGTTCCTGAAACCAGAGCATCCTTTTGATAAAGAAGGATCATCTTTCAAAGTAAAAACGTATGGAGAAGATACAGCAAAAGATTCAACTCACCTGAAGGACTACTCTACTGTAATGAATCTTGGCTTGAAAAATGTCGAGAATGAAACAGTGAGCATGAATTGGTTCTTTGGACCAAACGATTATGACGTACTGACATCTTATGAATCAGACTACGATCAGGTATTGAATTATGGATGGGGAATCTTCCGTTGGATAAACCTTTATGCAGTTCAGCCAATCTTTAAGGCATTGGGATCAACTGGAATGGGAATTGGAATTGCGATCTTGATTTTAACAATTTTGATCAAAGGTCTGTTGATGCCAATCCAGTGGAAAATGTACACGTCTTCCGCGAAAATGCGAATTCTGAAACCAGAGATCACAGAGATTGGTGAGAAATACCCGAACAAAGAAGACGGGATGAAGAAGCAAATGGAAACAATGGCACTTTATAGGGAGTCGGGCGCGAGTCCACTTGCAGGTTGTGTACCAATGCTAATTCAGATGCCTATACTTTTGGCAGTCTTCCGATTCTTCCCGTCCACGTTTGATTTACGACAGCAATCCTTCTTATGGGCTGAGGATTTATCGTCGTATGATTCAATTGCTACACTTCCTTGGCATATCCCTGTATATGGTGATCACATCAGTTTATTTACACTCTTGATGGCAATTACTACATTGTTTTATACACACATTAACAGTAGTAATATGTCCGCGCAGTCTGCACCAGGAATGCCAAACATGAAAATCATCATGTACTTCTTCCCTGTAATGATGATCTTCTTCTTCAATAATTACTCTTCTGGATTGAGTTACTACTACTTTATCTCAACGTTGACATCAATTGTGATTATGCTATTGATTAAGAAGTTCTTTGTTGATGAAGACAAGATCAAAGCAAAAATGGCTGAGCGTAAAGCAAATGCTGCAACTGCAGGTTCTGGAAAGAAAAAAGGAAAATCTAAATTCCAAGAGCGAATTGAAAAAATGCAGCAAGCTCAACAAGAACAAAAGAATAGAAAGAAATAGAAATCAACTATAGAATCTTAAAATCCTGCATTTACGTGCAGGATTTTTTTTTGCTCTATTATTTTTTATCTGTGGATCTGATTTATCACAAACCAAGTGGCAGTTGCTAATTTGCCTATCTTGTCTCTAGCTAGCTTGTAAGTTATGAACTGAGCACTATACAAACATTGACATTGATGGTAATCATGAAAAAAAATGTTTTAGAATCTTGATGTCTTTCTCGTAGGACTTCTAACTTATTCTTGCTTGAAAAAACCAGCAGCAGAAATTGATGAAACATTTATTGGACCCTGGGGACATTATATGACTGCATCAAAATCAAAAATTCTTAACATAGGCGGTGACAGTCGTGGGTCTAGTTGATGCATACGACATTGGAGAAACCTATACTATCCTCTACGGGGATTAGTATTGTCGATTAAGGTTTGGTCCTTATTAGCGCTCAATCTTCTTGTAGGAAGTCACAATTCCTTTAATTAATGCACTGCTAAATCCTGCATGCTCCATTTCATTCAAACCAACAATCGTGCACCCTTTAGGCGTGGTCACCTTATCAATTTCCGCCTCAGGATGCGAGTTATTCTGGATAATCAACTCAGATGCACCTTTCATGGTTTGGCTCACAATCTTTGTTGCTGTTGCTGCATCAAAACCTACTTCTATTCCACCCTGAATCATGGCGCGCATAAATCTCAATACATAAGCAACACCACAGGCTCCAAGAATAGTGGCTGATTCCATTAAATTCTCTTCAATAAAAACAACTTCGCCAAGAGCATTAAACAATTCCGTGATTTCCATTTCGCGATTCAGTGGATCATTTCCGCGAGAAATTGCCGTCATAGACTCAGTAACTGAGATTGCTGTATTCGGCATTGCACGATAGATCCCTACTCCTTCTGGTATTATCGCGGCAATCTCAGAGATTTGAACTCCTGTTGCAACAGAAATAAGTGTATGTCTTGAAGGGTCTAAATCAGCAGCAATTTCCTCTAAAAAAGAAAGAATCGTATACGGCTTCAATGCAAGTATAATCAGATCAGATTTTTCAAGTAAAAGTGCATTATTATCTGTAATTACTGCCTTCTCGAAGAGGTTTTCTGGTAGAGAAGAAAGGTCACGCTTACTCGCATACAATTGGTAATCAGGATATACATCATGGATCCCTTCCACAATCGAAGCACCAAGATTTCCACATCCTACAATTCCTATCTTTTTCATTGAGTCGTATTTACCACAAAACTAATACTGTTCGTGACTTACCGCTTCCATATCAAGGAATTATTTGGTACTTTAGGCACCCTGAAAATGAAAGGAATTCTTCTCATAGCATTTTGTGTAATTCAAACCATGGTCTTTGGCCATGATTACTTTTTCGCGTTTGCGGAAGTAGAGTACGATGACATCACACAGCAATTTGAATCTACACTTGTAATATCCTCTCATGATTTGGAAAAAGTGCTGCGTGAAAAGAATGTCTCCATAGACAGCATTCCTGGAATGGATGAAAATTCTCAACTCTATAAAGAGCTTCAATCGATCATCTCAGCACATTTTCATATTTCATCTGGTGAGCAGAATAGTTCATTTAAAATTGTTGGTGCAGAACTACTTTTTAGTGGTGTTGTAGAAATTTATATGGAATCAACTCCTATTGCTCTAGAAGCAAGCCTAGAGATCTCATTTGATCTCCTTATGCAGAAATATCCAGAACAGCAGAACAAACTTACACTGTATTACCGCAGTCAATCATATACCGCGACATTTATGCGCGATCACAAAACTCAGCAAATTCTCCTTGAAAATAGTTAGTATGAAGAAAGCACTTCTTTTAGCATTAATAGCACCATCTCTTGCATTTTCCCAACAAAATAAGTTCGCGCAGTTAGGCCAAGATCTCCCAACGCCAAATGAATATCGAAATGCTGCTGGAGCACCTGGGCACAATTATTATCAGCAAAAGGCAGATTACGTTATTGATGTACGTCTTGACGATGCAAATCAAAAAATTGAAGGTGAAGAGACAATCACGTATACGAACAACTCACCTGATCTCTTGGAATACCTATGGATTCAACTTGATCAAAATGTTCGCGCTATTGACTCTGACACAAAATTGATTAGTGTCGACAAAATGGAGGATTTCCATTCTATTCAGGATATTGAGAAGAAACTCTTTGAATTTGATGGTGGATTTAAAATTCAGGAAGTAACAACTACTTCAGGAGAAAAAATGAGCTATGCGATCAATAAAACGATGATGCGCATAAATCTTGAAAGACCACTTGCAGCAGGAGCAAGTATTTCATTTCATATCAAATGGTGGTATAACATTAACGACCGAATGAAGGTTGGCGGACGATCTGGATATGAATATTTCGAAGATGAAGACAATTACCTCTATACAATTGCTCAATGGTTCCCTAGAATGTGCGTTTACAATGACGTCGAAGGATGGCAGAACAAGCAATTTCTTGGACGTGGAGAATTCACATTGCCATTTGGTGATTA
>JBLHON010000123.1:0-10278 GCA_047621865.1 Crocinitomicaceae bacterium
GAGGGTCTGAGCACTTTGATTCTCAATCTGAACTGTATGATTTCTACAAATTGGCACTCTAGGTGGAACATGCATTATAAATTTAACGAGAAGAGCCGCACTTATATAAGCACGGCTCCTTTCTTACCACTTTATTCTACCACTGAGATTCTTACATTCTTGTTAATTTCCCAAACCATTTTTGCTGACCATCTTTTTCCAAGTGGATAAAGTAGATGCCCTTTTCCTTAATATCGATTGTAGTTTGTCCAAGCTCTGATGAAATATCTTCTTGGTAAACAACAACTCCTCTGACATCGATTACTGTTAATTTCATTGTTTCTCTAACATCCCATGATAGTATAGCTGAACCTTCTGATGGGTTCGGATAGATGAGAGCGTTCACTGAAATTTCTGTATCTGCTAAAAGATCAGTTCTTTCTATTCCTTGATTCTCGATCTCGCTCAAATCTCTTAATTGACTCTCATCACTTTCGAATTTTGAACCTGTGTCATTACCACCTTCATTAGCCGTGATATATGTGTAACCGCTACTGCTTGTGTTGCCGGCAGATGAAAGCACGGGTAATGTATCACAAAGCGACATCATTGAAGTGATTTCTAGCGCGTTATTTGCATTTAAGCGCCCTGCTCCTAAGAGATTAGCATAGGCCGGATTCTGCTGATCAATATTGTCGGCAGAAGATTTCAAGATCGCTAAGACTTTTTCGTATGTCAAACATGGACGTATCGCGAGCATCAAACCAATAGTTCCTGACACATATGGAGACGCGAATGAAGTTCCAGAACTTGCGAGGTAACTACCTGGAGCAATCGAAAGAGCCACATCGTATCCTGGTGCACAAATGTCTACCAAACTGTTGTGCTGATGTGTTGAAGCTGGATCACCAATAAATCTTTCGTGATTATCAGATGGACCAACACTCGAAACTGAGATCACATGATCAAACGATGCAGGATAAACTAAGTTAGCAGCTCCACCACATGTTCCACCGTTTCCAGCTGCGGCAACTAGAATTGTTCCGTTTGCATATGTTTCATCGATAATTGCCTGACCGTAAGCACTAAAAGCACATCCAGATGCCCAACTCATGTTAATTACACGATCGCCAGCGTAAGATCTTTCTAGAACAGCGTCATATGACAAGCGATTGAGACTCAATTTGCAATCGTATCCAATCGCACTTTTACCCACAGAATTATTTGTTTTGCCTGCCGCGGTGAGTGCGACTGCTGTTCCATGATAATAATTCGTATGATTATTTGTAGGATCCACGTAAACTACTTCGTCTACAAATTCCTCGTGCGTTAAGAAATAGTTAGCATCCGAGATTCCAATAACTATGGATGCATCACCAGTAGAATATGCCCAAGCACCTTCAGCATCAATCAGATCTAAGGCATAGTCATTTGTAAAACTCGTCGAATAATCATCAGGAGTATTCATTAGCTTGTATTCAGGGGCAACTTCGGGTGCTGTTAATTCTTTCGAGGTCGCCTCAATTGACCTAGAGAAAGCTTCTGCATCACAAGCACATGTTATTTCATATACTTGAAGCAATTTCTCTTGTCTTGAACTTGGAACAGCTTGCTCGACATAATATGCATTGAACTGATCCATTAAGGCTTGAACAATGTCATTTGAAGAGACGACTTTCTCATTTATCATCTGTGGAACATTTTCTGCATTTTCGATAGTAACCCAAATTTTTCCAGTTGTTTCTTGAGCAACTAATGTTTGATTAAATCCTAGTAGTAGGATGAATGCGAGGTAATGTTTGATTGAGATTTTCATAATTCAGTTTATTAATGTTTGTTATTTATATGAACAAACCTAGGGTGTTGTGTTCGCCATGGCAATGAACAACTTCCTAAACTTTACTTATCATTTCCCAATGTTTTGAATTTTTTTTGCGCATTTTCCGAACGTGAGATTTTTGCCTTTTCGCGTGACCTTAGCACTTCGAGCTTTGTAAGCTTGTTAGATTCACAGCACGAATCTATGGAGCGATTTAGTGACTACAGTGGAGAGCATTCCGTTTTCGTTGAGTCGACAGAATACTTCGTTCAAATGCATATAAATCCTGAAAATGAAACAGATAAAGATGATCCCAAAGTGAAATTCCTGAGCTCAATAAGTGCGAATAAAGATGAATTTAGTCGTTGACGATAATGTCCACTCCGTGAATTTCCTTTACATCAGAATGATCTTTTACTGGAGGAGTGTAATCTTGGAAGAAGTAGACAAAACAACCCAAAACGATCAAGAGGACAACATAGAATATAATACGAATGAGGTACCATTTCGACACAGGTGGCAAGGTGTGCTGTTTGAAATCTATGGAACGATCTTCCTTCATACTATAAATGTAAGCCAAATCTAGTACCTTTGATTAGAATGGAGAAGAAGAATTTCACCCTGGTAACGGGAGGCGCTGGATATATTGGATCACATACTGTGGTCGAGTTGCTTAAAAATGGTCAACACCCAATCATTGTTGATGATTTTCGAAACTCAGAGAGAAGAGCGATCGAAGGAATCGAAAAAATCTCTGGAGCCACTGTAATTTCAGTGGAGATCGATGTGAATGACAAAGCACAATTAACTGCTCTTTTCAAGCAATATTCGATTTCAGGAATAATTCACTTTGCAGCAGATAAAGCCGTTGGCGAGTCCGTTGAAAATCCATTGAAATATTACAAGAATAATCTTGGTGGGTTGATTAATTGCCTCGAATGTGCCCTCGAATTTGAAGTTGAGAACTTTGTTTTTTCATCCTCATGTACAGTATATGGAGATCCTGATAATGGAAGCATTGTCACCGAAGACTCACCTCAGAAAAAAGCAAACTCACCCTATGGGTCTACCAAACAGATGGGAGAACAGATCCTTCAAGATGTGGTGAATAGTGGTGCCAACCTAAAAGTGTTGAACTTGCGCTATTTTAATCCAATTGGTGCACATGCATCTGGATTGATTGGTGAACTTCCTATTGGCAAACCCAATAATTTGTTGCCATATGTCACTCAAACTGCACTAGGTCTGCTCGATAAACTAACTGTTTTTGGAAATTCGTACAACACGCCAGATGGTACATGTATACGGGATTACATTCATGTTGTTGATCTTGCAAATGCACATGTGAATGGTTTACGATGGTTAGAAAGTCAGCCAAATCCAGGTTTTGAAATAATGAATGTAGGAACAGGGAAAGGAACAAGCGTTTTAGAAATAATTCATACCTTCGAAAAAGTTTCAGGAACGCAATTGAATTGGGCGTTTGGAGATCGCAGAGCAGGGGATGTAGAGCAAATATATGCAGACACGTCTAAGGCAAAAGAATTGATGGGATGGCAAGCCACGAAATCTATGGAAGATGCAGTGCGCGATGCATGGAACTGGGAACAAAAATTGAGAAATGAATAAGCTTCTAATTGGTATCATTCTTTGTTTGTGCAGCCAAATGGCAAGTGCACAATACGATAGTAAAGGAGAGAACGAAGTTTCGCGTTTTCGGCCTGGATTTATGTGGTATTTTACTGGCATCAAACCTGCCAAAGAAGATAAAGTACGTAAATACGATCGTCTTATCTTTGATGTGACTTACAATGATTGGATAGGTGACAGAGATCTCTTTAATAATCATTGGGCCTCCATGGGATTGAATACAAATTTGTTATTCGATATCCCATTGACCAAAGGCAATACTGTTTCTCTTGGGTTAGGAGTTGCACATCAATACACAGTGATTCGGCACAACGGGCACTTGATCGAAGACAAGACACTTGGAACAACTACTTGGATGCCCAAAGTAGATTCCAACATATTCAGGAAAAGTACTTTTGGAGGTAATAGCTTCAGCATCCCATTGGAATTGCGTTTTCGCAAGGAAAGTTGGAGACACTTTAAATTCCACATTGGTGGCAAGATTGGCTACCAGGTGAATACATACTCGAAGTATGTGACTGGAAATGGATCGAATCGAGAAGTTGAGAAAGACTATGGCTTTGTCGATCAGAACAGTTTAATTTATTCTGCCCATGTACGTTTGGGATTGAGAAATTGGGCAATCTATGGAAGCTATAACTTCAATACTATTTTTTCAAATGAGAATAGCGTTCAGTTGAATCATGTTCAAATGGGACTCAGTATCTCGCTTTTCTAATCAAATGTTTATCGACACACATACGCACCTGTTTTCAGATGCTTTTGACGAGGATCGAACAGCAATGGTTGAGCGCTCAATTGAAGTAGGCGTCAAAAAAATGCTCTTGCCAAATATTGATGTAGATACCATTGATGCCATGCATGCCCTTGTAAAACAATATCCAACTAATTGTTATGCAATGATGGGGCTCCATCCTGGTTCAGTTAAAGCAGATTGGGAAGAGCAATTGGAAATCATTCGCACGAATCTTTTTGCTAACAAGTACATTGCCGTTGGAGAAATTGGAATGGATCTGTATTGGGATAAAACATTCGTCACAGAACAAGCTAAGGCATTTCGCATGCAAGTGGAGTGGGCGAAAGAACTAAAACTTCCAATAGTAATTCATGCACGCGAGGCGTTTGATGAAATTTTTGAGATCCTTGACGAGATCAATGACGAGCACTTAACGGGCGTTTTTCATTGTTTCACGGGAACACTAGAACAGGCCAAGCACGTCTTGAATTACGGCGGATTTAAACTTGGTATTGGTGGAGTTTTGACGTACAAAAAAGCTGCATTAAATGCTGTTCTGGTAAATATCGATTTGAGACATTTAATCCTTGAAACGGATTCTCCCTATCTGACTCCAGTACCCTTCCGAGGAAAACGAAATGAGAGTAGCTACCTAATTCATATCGCGGAAAAATTGACAGACGTCTATGGCGTTCCACTAACGAAAATCGAGGAAGAGACCACAAAGAATGCACTCGAATTGTTTAACCTTAGTTGAATTAGTAAGATCAAATCGATGAAAACAGCAACATCTAATGTACTGATTCTTTATACTGGTGGAACCATTGGGATGATTAATGATGCCGAAACAGGTCAACTGAAGAGTTTGAACTACGACCTCATCTATGATCATGTTCCAGAATTGAAACGGCTAAATGTCAACATGACGACAATGAGCTTTGATGTTCCCATTGATTCTTCTACAATGAATGAGAAGGATTGGGTTCGAATAGCCCAAACGATTTTTGATAATTACGAAATGTTTGATGGCTTTGTCATATTGCATGGCTCGGATACAATGGCATACACAGCATCAGCTTTAAGTTTTATTTTCAGTGGACTCAGAAAACCGGTTATTCTCACGGGTTCGCAATTGCCAATAGGAACAATTCGAACAGATGGCAAAGAAAATTTAATTACCGCGATTGAAATTGCAGCTATGAGAGATGATACGGGAGAAGCACTCGTTCAAGAAGTTGCGATCTACTTTGAATATCATTTATACAGAGGTAATCGTAGCACCAAAGACTCTGCTTCTCATTTTGAAGCCTTTCGTTCGCCTAATTACCCCGAATTGGCTGTTGCAGGTGTCGAAATCGAATTTCATAAAGACAAGTTATTCAGAACTTCCGCAGCTGAACTTTCTATAAATACTGAGTTAAACAATCGCGTAGGCTTGATCAAGTTCTACCCTGGGATTGACATTACGATTTACAAAAGTGTTTTTGATCGCTCAAAAGTAGATGGAATTGTACTTGAAACTTTTGGCGCTGGAAATGCTCCTATCAATGAGACTTTAAAATCGTATTGTGAGAGCTTCATTAAGGAGGGTGGTGTCATCTTAAATATAACACAATGCACAACTGGAGCAGTTCACCAAGGGATGTATGAAACGAGCTCAATTTTTCAAAAAGTTGGTGTTATTGGCGGAGATGATTTAACAACAGAAGCAGCAATTACCAAAATGATGATGGCTTTGGGCGAATCGAATTTAGAGAAGACGCATGAAATGCTCAAATCCAATTTACGAGGCGAGATAACTAATTCCAATTAATCAGGCCCACGAATTGAAGATTTTCGTATTTTCGTCGCCCCAAAAGAAACCAATTGGCAGAATTTCGGGAAGCTTAAAAGATTAGATTGAAAATACGGAGAGGTGGCAGTCCCGATAGCTATCGGGAGGCTGAACAAGACAATAATTGAAATACGGAGAGGTGGCAGTCCCGATAGCTATCGGGAGGCTGAACAAGATAATAGTTGAAATACGGAGAGGTGGCAGTCCCGATAGCTATCGGGAGGCTGAACAAGACAATAATTGAAATACGGAGAGGTGGCAGTCCCGATAGCTATCGGGAGGCTGAACAAGACAATAATTGAAATACGGAGAGGTGGCAGAGTGGCTGAACGCGCACGCTTGGAAAGCGTGTTTACGGTAACGTAACGGGGGTTCGAATCCCCCTCTCTCCGCTGAAGGGGATAACTGATTTAAAAAGATCGGTTGTTCCCTTTTGTTTTCCCTAAACTGCCTATCAAGACTAGCAATTAGCTCAAAGAATGAATTCATTTTTGGGGTTCGACATCTCTTTCCGTCAAAAGAGAGTTTTTCAAAAAATATCGAACCCACGATCTTGTGTTTAAGCTGAATCGTTTCTGTGTAGTACGTTTCGGTGATATTTGACAATAAACTCATTCCTGACTGTGCCAGCTTCGAAAATTCACTTGTGGAAGCCTTTAGGTTGCTCATTTTTGCCTTAATCTCATTTTGTTGAACAGAATAGCGTGACTTTATGGATACATATTCATCAGCATTCAATTTTCCATCAAGCATTAAATCCTGAGACCGCTCCAATCTTTCACTGATTTGATTAAGTTGTTCCTTGAGCTTTTGAATCTCCTGTTTGCTGTCTCTGTCTGAATGCCCCATTTGTTCAGCTAAGATTTCCTCATAGACGACACCAATACTCGGTTTAATCTTAATGGAGTTTAATAACTTGTCAAATGCCTCGTGAACTTTAATGGATGAGGCTCTTTGTCCTTTACAGTGATTACAATGATAATACCCGTAACGCTTGCCTAATTTTCCTCGTGAAAAACTTGAAGTCATTGTGTGACCGCATGCATTGCAATTGATCACTCCACGTAAATGGAAGTCCTCTCTGATCTTCGCATATTTAGGAATATATTTCCCTCTCGCTTTTCTATTGCCACTTAACATTTCTTGAACCTGAAAGAATACAGATTCACGTACTAAGACCTCATGAATTCCTTCAATGATTCTCATAGGTTCGTCAACCTCTTCAGGAATAATAATTTTTCCTGCATACTCAATTCGCTTTAGAATTTTTGACATGTTGTTTCGAGAAACAATGATGCCTCGTCTTTGCAAATTTTCTCGAATTTCATTCTGTGGAGTTCCCATTACTACCTCTTCAAATATCTCAGTGACAACAATCCCTTTTTCTGGATCGGGAATTAAGATGCTCTTTCCAGAACCACCTCTCTCTGTTAAGTATCCATAAAAGCACGTCTTGGAAAGTGGAAGTGCTACATTAGACTGGACGGTTAGTTAAGATATTGTTGCGAGTAATTAAATTAGCAAAATGTCAAAAAAGAAAAGAAGTTACACGGCTGTCACAAACGTAATGCTGTGAAGTTATCAGAAGAACAGGGTAGTGTTGCCAAAGCAGTAAGAGAACTGGGTATCGGAGCTCAGTTGATCCATCGCTGGAAAAAGGAACAAGAGGAGTTTAAACATAACAGTTTTCCAGGTCATGGTAAAGCAAAGTTTACAGATGACGGTCGTGAGATCGCACGTTTAAAGAAAGAGCTACACTATGCAAAAATGGAAGCTGAGATCTTAAAAAAGGCGATCGGCAATGTATTTGCTTCGCAAATAATGCGAACGACAGCAAGAGAAAGCACTGCTTTCGAAGTATGGGTTCATGAAGCAATACAAATTGAAATACACTGTTGAGATGATGTCAGAGGCACTTGATGTGAGTAAAAGTGGCCACTATAACTGGTTAAGATCTGGCCCAACAAATCGATGGTTAGAAAATCGGAAAATAGTTGAGTTGATCGAGGATATTTTTGAAGAAAGTCATGAAAGTTATGGCTCTCCAAGAATGACTGTAGAGCTATAAAAGCGTAGGTGCAAAGTTTCTAGACCTAGGACTGCTAGAATTATGAAGGCTTTAGGTTTTGTGGCAAGAAGAAACAGAAAGTTCAAGAATAGAATGGACTCGAATCACAACTATCCAGTATCCCCCAATATTTTGAATCAAAACTTTTCAGTGAAAAGAAGAAATCAAGTTTGGGTGTCCGACATTACCTATATTGAAACCACCAAAGGCTGGGTTTACTTAACGGTAATTATTGACCTATTCGATAGAAAGGTGATTGGTTAATCAGTAACAACTAACTTGTCAGCAGCTACGATCTTGCCGTCTTGCTCCAAGCTAATAAAGTACAGTCCGCCCGCTAGATTTTCACGAGCCAAGGTAAATGTTTGTCCAGAAATATTTTTTATCTGTTTTACTAAATGCCCGTATGAGTTGTAAACTGTCAAATTTGCACCCTTTAAATCTTCAGTAGTCTGAAAAGTTGTTTCGTCTGAAAATGGATTTGGATAGATAGCTAAACTATATTCATTAAATTCTACTGCCTCTATATTAGAATAGCTCGTTTTCCCATCATAATCAGTTTGTACTAAACGATAGTAAGATACTCCGGTAAATGGTCTATCGTCAACGGCTGAATACCTTATCATTTCAGCGCTATTTCCTGCTCCATTTAGTGTGCTTATTGAAGTGAAATTGATTCCATCGGCAGCGCGCTCAATAGTAAAGTAATCATTGTTGTTTTCACTAGCAGTGATCCAATTAAGCTCAACATCCGAATTTTGCACTGAGGCAGTAAAACTTAGCAACTCAATAGGTAAAGTCGGAGAAGCCTCAGCAACACAAATTGGATCAGTATAAGACACACCTACACTAAATGAAATTGGTCCATCTGTAGAAAGCAATCTTCCCTCTATATTTGCACCTGCTGACATATTACATGCTCCGACATGAGCAATAACGGTTCCTTTCATCGTAGTAAAAGTCCCCATAGAAACGGCACCTTCAGCAATCCAAAAAATATTACAACGAGACGCTCCATTGGTCATTATCACTCTTGATTGTGCTGCTACTACAAACGCCCCATCAAACTTGAATATAAATATTGCATTGGGATCTCCCAGACCGTCTAAAGTTATATCTCCTGCTAAAGAACCAGCTCCGGCTATATAATAAATTCCAGTAGTTAAAATTTCTCCAAGTCCAAAGGATGGCGGATGAGTAGTTACCGTATTTGGTATCAGCATAAGTTGTGTATACGCCAAATCTAAATCGATTCGGGCTTGAGCCGTAATAGCATTTGCAACATGAACAGTTCCATTATGAACTGAGGTAGCAAAACCAGTTACAGTTCCAACATCTGTACCAATATCGCCCTCAATTCCGGATGAACCATTATGTGTCACATCACCGATACTAGTGAAAAGGGAAAAACTGCTAACACTTCCTAAGACATCAACAGCAGCAGCAGGAGTGCAGTTATCTGAACAATCTATTGAAACAGTGCTAGTACAAGCAGGTACAATTAGCACACAATTAAGATTACTCGTTATTGCTCCTTCTGTTGAAAACATTCTTCCTTCTAAATCAGAATTTATCCCAAGCGTAAGAGCACCAGCATGTGCAAGTAAGGTTCCCTTTATAATACAGTTTGTTGCAATATCAATAGCTCCTTCAGCTATCCAAAAAACATTACAGGCTTGTGTTCCATTAGTTAAAATCATACTTGAACCGTCTCCCCCTGTAAATGCTCCTAAAAATTTTATTACAAATACAGCATTCGGATCTCCTCCTCCGTCAAGCGTAAGAACTCCTGCTACAGAACCTGCTCCCCCAATAGAGTAAACGCCAGCGGTAATTGTTTCACCTAGTCCAAAAACTGGAGCATGCGTCGAAGGGTAGGTAACAAATAGATTGCAAAGCTGAGCGTACACCCTAAATAAATCTGCTTTAGCCTGAAGCGTTACAGCATCATTATTGTAAATTGAACCCGTAAAACCTGGGCCCACAAATCCGGTTATTACTCCATTATTTGTACCTACATCTCCAGTAAAGGTTCCTGCATTTGTGCATGCTCCTATTCCAGTAAAAGCTCCAAAAGAGGAAAGTGTACCTAATTCAAGTGTTTGACTAAAAGTAAGTGTTGGCAAAAACAAAAGCATTACGAATAATGTTAAGCTGTTTAGTTGGTGTCTCATAGTATTGCATTTGGAGGT
>JBLHON010000124.1:0-10251 GCA_047621865.1 Crocinitomicaceae bacterium
CCACTATAGCTGGAAGAACAGTTAAGTTGATCGTAACTGTACTATCACATCCAGGTCCACCCAGTATGATTTCAGTGCCTGTAGGATTTCCCGCATCGTAAATAGTTCCATTAACTAGAACACTTTCGTTATTACAAATGGTACTTGTTTCTGATCCAGTTGGTCCAGGTAGCGCGGGCAGAATATAACCTGTAGCTGTAAATTCGGTCGTAAAAACGCTTATATCAGCGCACGGATAGCCTAGATCTATTGCAGCTTGCCTAACCGCGATTGCAGCATCCTGTTGATTTGTAGATGAACCCGTCATTGCCAATCCTTCTAAAAATGCTGCGTCCACTTTATCTCTTCCAATGATATCATAAATACGCATCAGTGCAGTTGCCCAAATTTGACCATCAGTATGTATGGCACCAGTTAATCCACCAGGATAGAGAGCACCATAGTTTGTTATTCTTCCGTTCCAAAATGGATTGTGACCGTCCCAGCTAAACATCCACTGATATTCTGGATCTGCGGGTAGCCATTGGTTTAAACTTCTTGAGTAGGAAGTGGCCCAATAATCACCTGAGCCCTCACTTAAACCATTCACCTGTGAAAGATTGCCTCCTGTTACCCAATCATGCAATCCATGACCTAATTCGTGCAGAATGACATCTGCATCTTCTGCATCGTCAACACCTCCTTCACCAAAGGACATTCTTCCAGAGCCGCCTAAATAATGAGAATTATCCGCACCATTTAATCCGTGTGGATCGTATCTTACTCCACTAGAATACTGGAACGGCATTAGCGAAATACCTAACGTGACATTTATGTAACGCATACTGTTATCGATATGGTAATAGCAATTCACAGCTTCAAATGCATCGTCGTTTCTATCAAAATTGAATGAACTCGAAGCTTGTGCAAATAGGCCGTTATTGGGATTTTCAAAATTTTGTACTTCAGCATATGGCCCAACCAGTCTGTAAAGACCTCCACTAAAGTCGATATCTAACAAGGTAACAGTGCTCATCGTTGCATCAAAAGAGGCGTTGGTTGCATCATTGTTATCCAAATATGGTGCGGCATATGGCGCGCCTGCTACCGATAATGGATCAGGAAGAAATACAGTTCCTGTTCCATTTACTGGTGGTGGTAAAGAACAGCTTGAATGCTGCTCATCTGTATGACTACATGCCAAATTTGCAGCTCTGATAATTGTACCATTTTGCGCATTTACAAGTATTTCCCAACTTCCAAGTGGAAATTCGACTTCTAGAACAATCGTGTAAATCAAGGCTGTTGAATTTTGTCTGTTGTAGACGTTTAGGTCGCTCGAAACATAGTTGATTTCACCAGTAGCTGCTATGTTTTCTTTTGCCAGTTCAAGAGCATGTTCCGAAGTAATTGCTGGAGATGTACTAATATTTTCAACGGATGAATCAAAATTATTGGTCACATAAGTCACCGTGTTTTTTGGTGAAATATGCACGACAATTTCAGATTTATAGACGGGAATTCCATTTTTGTATTGACGCAAACGGATGTTATGTCCAGCCAAACCACTTCGCTCAGAGTAGACAATCAAATCAGAAATAGTATCGACTTTAAGTGCCTCTTTATTCTTGGAAATCCAATCAAAAGCCATCTCGCTAGGTGTATTTCCTGTGACAATATCGTTTATGCCAGCAAAGACTAAAGGAGTGTTGTTTTTAACGCTCAACTTGACCCCATCCTTTTCATAGAAAGGGATTTCATCATTTGGATAAGCCGAAGTGTTTTTATTTCCTTGAGCGATTCCAGCAGAGGAGATTAGAATTGCCAATGCCAAAATTCCCAATGATTTGGATTTCATAAGCTGTAGTTTTAACGTAATGTAAGGCTATTTTCTAGATAAAGGCAATCGTAAAGATTAGAGTGGAGGGTGTAATCAATCCATTTCAATAATATCTTTCAGTATTGTTCTCTCATTAATTATAAGTCCATTGGTTTTAAAATAGGAGATAATCTTATTCATATACCCATTGCCACCTCTTGCGGCAGTGGCATATATCTTAACGTACTGATCCAGTTGACCCGTATAATTAAAGGTGTATCCTGGTAACCAAGGAGAGCAGGCGTAATTTTTTTGATTCATCGCAATTTCAAGACTGAAATAAGGTCGAAGTACTCTTTGCTCTGAATTAATGGCCGCTACCATTGCTTCTGCATGTGTTTTTTGGGCAAGAATTCCTTCAGCCAGAGTGGGGAAGCTTTTTTCGCTGCCGTCGTCAGTATTGCCAATGTTCCCAGGGTTGTTATTTCGATACGATCGAGTATTTGGATAATAACCTTCAGTATTGGTCATAATCGTAAGTAAGAGTTTTATCCCTTTAGGACTATCTGCGAGCGTTTTATTTAATTCAGGGATGTATTTGCTGATGACATATTCATGAAGTGATGTTGCAACGTCATTTCTAATTGGATCGTTTGGAAAAGCACTTCCAGCATACATTCCGTTTTTATAGGTTTTGTCGAAACTGTCGATATAGATTAGTACTGGGTTGATGAGTCCTTGCCATGTTTCTCCGCCAACTTCAATAATTCCATCAGGAGTACCTTTTACGCTGAATTTCTGGAAAAGCTTAATTGAAGTTTTCGTTTGATTACCAAAATTACCATCTGCACCAATCGGGAAACCGCTATTATTTAAAAGTTGTTGGACCAGTAAAATGTCATTTTTATGAACAGGTTTTCGAGCCCCAACTGCAGCTGAAATCTCTTGAGTGGCATCAATTGGATAATGCGTGGGAACTGCCATACTTCCTGAAACATACGTAAGAACTGGAGCTGGAACATCAGGAGCAACTGGAGCTGGCTTAGAGTCCACAGGTTCTGCTTCTGGTTGAGTAGTTTCAACTGATTCAGCTTGAACAGGCTCAAGAACATCAACGGTTATGCAAACATTCTCACTTGGACCATTGATATACGCGTAAACACTTACTGACTTTTGATTCAAGTAAAAGAGACCAGACATTTCTGATTTACCATCCTTACTCGATATTACGGCATGTTGGAAAGTAATAATTTTACCGCCTTCATATTTATACGCCCATTTAACTGCAGACAACTCTTTAGGTGTCATAGGTTGATTTGGAGTTGCATAATAAGTGTAGGTATCTCGCAAGACAATGCCTTGTACAAGATTTCCTTCAGAATCGAAAGGGCCTTCAATAGTTGCTATTCGCTTAGACATGATTAATTCGAGATTAAATGATACTCAGTTTTCAAGGTTAGCCAAAATTGTTCGCAAATGAATGTTTGAGGAGGTATTTGATCGATAATGGTCTGATCTAGAAGTGTGAATTCACTCATTCAACATCACTCGAACGTATTTAATCTTTTAGTATGCCCAGAGGAATGTCCCACTATTAACTAGTGTACAACGATTGTCTTCATTTCGAAAAGAGGTTCGTTTATATCAGAGAAACTAAGCCACTAAACACCTTTCACAAAAGTGTGTAATTCGTCGAGGTGTATTTATACCTTGGAAATTCCTTCGTCCATACATGCTTTCCGTCACTGGAGTATAAATCGTAAGTCTCCTCGTGTTCGTTAGCTATCAGAATTTGAAGATTGCGCCAACATTGAGACCCCATGACTCTCGATTCAAGTCGTAATAAGCAGGTCCACAGCTACCACCAATGCAATGTTCTACTTCCCACGAGGTATGCTGATAGCTGTATTGAACACTAGACTCTATATATATGTTTTTGCGAATCCTAAAAAGGCATCCAAGCTTAGTTTCCAGTCTAAGACCTCCACGATAATCACCCTTTACCGGAAATCCTATTCCTGCATTCCCTTCGATGAATGGAATTATACGTTCAGTGCGCGTTGAAACTCTGAAATGAAGCATTATTGGAATGAAAACGTTGGTTGAATACTCCGTAGAATAGCGACTTATTCCAGACCTAATCCCAAGCGCAAATAGTGAATTGAATTGATGCCCAAGCGTTCCATAAACATCTAACTCAGTAGCCGAATTTGTCTTGAAACTGGGGGAGTAATTGATGTTGAGTTGTCCAAAATAACCAGAGGTCAATCCAGTATTATTGACACTCCTTCTTCTGTTCCTCTTTTTCTTCTTAGTTCTTGATTCATCCTCAATTAGCGTGAGAATTTTTTTTCTTGAGATCCAATAAACTGAAGTGTCTGAACCAGAACATTTTCGATAGCTGATCTCAGAACTAGTGTGTTCAACAACTTTAATAATAAGTATTTCTTTGTCAACAGTATAAATTGTGTCACATGCATGGTTAGGTTCCTCTTGAGCCGAAAGAAAATTTGCGCTCAGAAAAATAGCGATTAGTAGACAGTATTTCATCTTCTTTCATGTTATGAATGTATAACGTAAAAATGACATTTTTGGTTGAAGAGATGTGAAAGTAAGACACCTAATTTTCAATCCTTAAACCCACACAACCTCAATCCTAAATCGCCCGCTTCAGCCCTTGTTACTTCTTTTACCCGATAAGAACATTACTTGAAGTCGCAGCAATTTTTCTTCAGTCATAAAGTAGAAAAAACTACCGTTCAGAAAGAATTTACTACCATTCAGAAACTCTTTTTGCTATTTTCAATTATTTTGTGTTCTTTTAGCACCTTGTTAGATTGTAAACTCCCAGATTAGCCTACCACGCTATTAGTTATTTCTCAGTTACTTAATTTGAAAGACATAAATAGATTGCATGGTTCTGAACTATTTTTGATCAGTTGAGAGTTTCAGAATGATATATGTAGCGATCCGCTTCGTTTTTAAAGAGAATTGCTGGCTGCATTATTTAATAACATTAAACCACTATTCAATTGAAAGCAATTGCATTAATTTTCTTCGTTCTTTCCTTGGCGCAAGCATTTGCCCAAGTTGATAGCGTAGCGATTTCTGCTCCCATTTCGATTGATACGCTAATCAGCAGATTGAAAATGTCTGTTAATCCATTGAGCGATTTAGAGAATCCCGTTGAAGATGCCACCATTTCAGACTCGATGAAAAAAAGCTGGAAAAAGGTTAATATATCGGGAGAAATTGGATTGACCAGCGAATATGGATTGTTGACGACTTATATTGACACAACTTCTTCAAGACCATTATCGGTAGCAAGTACCAATGGAGACTTGTCGATCGGCATTCTTGGGTTACCTGTGAACTTTTCTTATTATTATTCGACATTTCGAAATCCTCTTGGAGTCAATAATTACGTTCGTTTCTCTCTAGATGTGGAGAAGTTGAAGCAACAAACTTTGGATCGAAAAAGTGGATTAGCGAAGAACTTGGATTCAAAAATTGGCGAGATAGGAAGTGCAAAGGAAAAGTTAACTGGTAAGCTAGGGCTTGCAGAAGTTATTAAGCAGCGACTTTCAAAAGAAATTGATGCAAAGAAAGCCGAACTGGCGGCCTATCAAGATCAAGGTGCATCATTGGTCAGTAATGGTACAGATCAATTGGACTCGGCTGCATTAGCGGAGCGAGTTACAGGTACAGATCAGGCGGATAGTCTAACGTCAAAGTATGCGAAAACAAAATCAGAATTAGATAGACTCACTGGTTTATACGATACACTTAATACTGTCTACAATCGGCTTTATACAACATATGAAAAGTATTCGAACTGGCAGAGCCAAATTGATGAGAAGAAAAATTTATTGAATGGATTTTCGAAGGATAGGATGATTGATTCTTTGAAAGGAAAAGGGATGAGCAAAGGGATGTCTCTTCTTAGTTCAATAAAAACCTTTGATCTTGGATTGACTTACCCAAGCACTACTGCATTATCAACGAATAGCGTCCCAATTCAAGGAATAAATATAGAGACGCAGCATAAAAATTGGTATACGAATGTCGCTGCTGGAGTTACCATGAACAATTTAATGGTGACATCGGATGTTGTGCAAAACAAGTTGTTCAATGGCGCAAATTTGTTCAACCAATTTGATTTCCAACAAATAAAAGAGAAACAGTTTATGACTTTGGTTAAAACTGGCTATGGTACTCCAGAGAGCTCTCATATTTTTATTGGTGGGAGGTATCAGAATAAGGCAAATATTCAGTCATGGGTCGATGAAAACCCTGATTCTTTACAGGTTCCTTCAATGGGGCTGGAACTCGATGCTCGATGGAAACCAAATTTCTTAAAGGGTTCTATACTCGACTTAGTTTATGGTAAAACGTCTCGCTCCAAATCCTTATTGGATGGTACGAGAAGTGGTCCAATCAACTCTCTTTTTTCGAATGACCATACGAATACAGGACTAATAAAGTGGAAACAGTCCTTGAGTAAATTAAGGTCAGAAGTTACTGGGTCGTTCCGCTGGATTGATACGGATGCTGATATGGCAAGCATGGGGGTTCTGCAGTCGAACAATGTACGTTATGAAGTTCGAACTAATCATGCGATAACTTCGCGGATTGGCGTTGGATTTAATTATCGTGCAGATAGAAATAATGTGAGAAATGATTCTGATACCACTTTAAGCCTTAATGTCATCGGAGGCCAATTCAATGGTAAAATTGGTAAGAAGATCTCTTATTTTGGATCAGTACACTACTTGACGCAAACCGTGGTTCGGAATGTTTCCAGTGAGAAATCAAACAACTACATGATCGGAGCTGGCGTATCAGCACAATATGAAGCATTTTCTTTGACAAATGCGGCAACTCTCGCATATAACGATTACTTAATCAGTGATTCTGCATCAACTGGTCTCTATAGAACGGTTGGAATTCAAAATCTAACGAAATTGTCAAATGGCTCAAATAAATTTTCTGTTAGTTATTTCCTTTCAGATGATGTAGACATTCTTAACGCTTCTACAATTATTGGCGATGAGTACACATTAGAAAAGAAGAAAGTCAAAATCACCGGAGGATTGAAAGTGGCAATCAGCAATTCTTATGGGGTTGATTTGGGAGCGAAACTAGAAGTTAATTGGATCATTAAGGATTGGCTTCATTGGTCAATTAAAGGCGAGAAATTAGTCCTTGGGGATTTTTATAATTATTACGATAGAAATCGATTTGATCGATTTCCATATGTGTTAATGACGAATGTGAATTTTATAATCAAATAATATGATGAAGTATCTGATCTCTATTTTATTGGGCATTGTGTTAGTGACGAATGCTGTTGCTCAAGACAATATTATGCTCATCGCGCCTTATGATAAGGACACGATTGAAACACAAAATCCATTGCTTAATTGGATGTATATGGATGGGTTGTCAGCCGCTGATGGGCGCTATTTTTACCGATTAATCTTGGTGGATTTAAAAACTGAGCAATCTGCTGAGGCTGGAATTATTGTGAATTCACCCATGATTAAAATGGATGGATTACAAGGGTCTCAGATGTTTTATCCATATGATGCTCCAGATTTGGAACCAGGTCATAGATATGGATGGCAAATTCACAAAATTTCCAATAATGTTATTATCGATAAATCGGAAGCATGGGAGTTTACATTACCACTGCCAATTGAGCCAAAGCCTAATTATTACCGAATGAAACGCAAAAATGATGGGAATCAGTATCAAGCTGTCAATGGCACCTTGTACTTCCATTTTGAAGAGCGTTATAGTGATGACGATCTAGAATTTTACCTCTATGACAAGAACAACAATGTGATCAACGCAGATATAGTTTTCGATGAGGAGGATGGTGAGAAGGCCGGAGAAATTAATGTCAAACGCACTGGATCAAATTATTATGAGCTTGAGTTAGGTGATTATGCACTGTCGGGAACATACAAACTGATTGTGTTGGATGCCAAAAAGCAGAAGTACGAACTCAAATTCAATGTGAAGTAATGGAAATAACTAAGCTATATCGCTTCTTTATTGTTTCGATTGGAATAGGATTTCTGATGGCTTTCTCATGGAGGTCTGAAGGAGTTACTCCAGAAGAATACAAAAAGCAGTATTCCGAAAAAGTGGATGCCTTTAGTATGGTGTCTAATGATCATGGAGTTGAGTACTCTCTAAAATTCGTACCCAAAGAGTTGCAAGTGATTTCATCCTACTCGAAAGGTGTATTGACGATCACAGAAGCTGAAGAATGGTTAAAGGAGTCAGAGAATGAAGTGCGCTTTATGCTTCAGATAGAGATTCCAGAGAATGGCAGACAAGAATTTTTGAAGTATGAGTCTGAAAATTATTCTTACGAAGACCGTGTTAAATATTATGCATTTGATTTCGCCAAAGACATTGAAGTTTGGGTGGATGAAAAACAGAAGCTTGAACTCAATTCCTTCAATTTCGAAAGAGAATTTGGTGTTTCTCCAAAAGGAACAATGATTTTGAGCGTGAATATTCCCAAGAATGCAAAAAATCTCAGCGTCAAATTTACAGATCAAGTATATGGAACTGATTCGCAATCATTTCTTTTCGATCTAAAAGAATTCAATTCATTACCTCGCCTAAAGAACATTAAGAAATGGTAAAATCACAAAACATCAACAAGGGTGTAAGCTATAGCGCACTTTTTCTAGCATTTTGCATCTTCTTCGAGTCCACTGCAATGGGGCTTCGAACATTTGTCAATGCAGATGAAAATCAAGGGTTCAGCTTCAGTGCATATGACGGACCGAAATCTGCAATCGATTCGGTGAAAATTATCGATCAACCAGGTATTGGTGAGAATTCAAAAGACGGCTTGGCATCTCCACCAGATGGAGGACCAGATCAACCAGAGGTTCAAAGTTTTACCCCTATAGGAACTTCGGATATGGTCGATCCATTTACGGGTGATTTCTCGTACAATATTCCTTTAATGGATGTTGACGGCTATCCAATTAATATTGCTTATTCGGCAGGAATTACTCCAGATCAAGAAGCTTCATGGGTTGGACTTGGTTGGAACTTGAATCCAGGGGTTGTGAATCGCGCAATGCGAGGACTTCCAGATGAATTTAATGGAACAGAGAAAATTGAGAAGAAACTCAACCTCAAGAAGAACTGGACTGTTGGTGGGTCAATTTCTGGTGAATTTGAATTATTTGGGTTTCAATTATTACCAATTAATGCTTCACTTGGGATTAACTATAATAACTACAATGGTTTCGGTGCCAATGTTGGAGTAGGTGTAAGCGTTGGAATTAAAGTTGGCGATGAGGCCGAACTAACTGGTGGTTTGGGATTTGGAGGAAGTAGTACAGGAGGAGCAACGATAACACCAAAAATCGGATTGAAGACAGGCAAAGACTTGAAGAATCCAAAGAACAAATTGAATCTGGCGGCTCCAATTAACTCACGTGAAGGCTTTACGAACATGTCCGTAAGCTATTCACGATCGAAAGATAAGGCTGCTAAGTTCACTGAGAAGGGCGAGAAAATGTCATTGGAGAAAAAGAAGGCAGCCGGCGCAGATGGAGCGAACTTGTATGCTGTGGCTTTACCTATTAATTCTACTTATAATGTAGGTATGTCCTCTTACACTCCTCAAATTACAATGCCAATGAATTCTGGTGGAGGAACTTTTTCATTCAAATTTGGAGGAGATTTCTTCGGAGGTGATGGAACTTTAACGCTTTCAGGCTTTTTCAATTCTCAATGGTTAAAATCGAAATCGGAAGCTGTACCAGCATATGGTTATATGAAATTGGGTAGCGGACAGAACAATTCAAATGCCATGTTGGATTTCAACCGCGAAAATGATGGTGGATTCACTAAGAACACACCTGCCTTGGCAATTCCAAGTTTGACGTATGATATTTTCGCTGTCTCAGGACAGGGTGTTACAGGGAGTTACAGACCAGTCCGCAAACAAATTGGACACGTTTTCGATCGTGACATGAAAACCACGAGTGTAAACGGAAGTTTAGGATTGGAAGCTGGCCTTGGTGCAACCTTTAAAGGTGGAATCGACATTGCTTTGACTTACGCTACTTCGAAATCTGGTGATTGGAAAGATGGTGGTAATAGAGCTCACAATGCTGTAAGGTATACGAACAATGATTTCTACTTCCGAGAGGCCAACGAAATGGCGGTCGATGCTGATCCTTCCTTTTTTAATGATCTTGGTGGAAATAAGCCTGTGAATTTTGAGGTAGTTTCTCACAGAAGAATCAATAACAAATTGTTAGATCTTTACAATACTCCTATTTCTACTGCAAGATTCCAAAAGAATGGAACAGACAAGCGCAACCAGGTAGTCTACACGCTAACGAATGGCGAAATGAGATCCAATGTTGGGATACAAGATATTCATCCACAAGCTTATGGTATATCCCATC
>JBLHON010000125.1:0-10207 GCA_047621865.1 Crocinitomicaceae bacterium
ATAGAATTGAATGAATCCCATTCCACTTTCATATGCTTGACCTGGAGTAGATAAGAAGGTAATTGCACTGGCTTGAGTCGCCATAATGGAGAGCCCAATTGTTAATGCCCCTTCAGAATTATTTCCCTTAAGGTAACCTTCGAGATTGTTATTTTTTCTCGTAGCCCAAGTTCCATATCCAACAATAAGAAAGAGTGTTGTAAGTAATACAGCCCAATCGATCCAACTCATGCTTCGTAGGCTTTAGTGATTACTAAATAAACCACGATTTGCACGACAAGGAAGAGAATCAATCCCCAATACCAAGCTTTCCAATTCGTTGGATCTTTTTCGTTACTCTCCATGATAACTCAGCATATTGGCAAACAAACGATAAGCTCCAAGTACTCCATTTGGCAATTCTCGAAAGAATGAAATGCCCGTATAAATGAACTGTCCTTTTCCATGTTTGAGTACGAGTAAAGCTCCTTTCACTGGGTCTTCACCTCGATCTGACCAAGAGAATAATGGTGTGTATGCCTCATCCCATTCCTTTGCGAAATACAACCCTCGCTCTTGAACCCAGCCTTGAAAATCCTCTTGGGTAATCTTGTTAGGAACATTCATAATGGTATGATCTGGCGCTAAAAACGCTACTGCCGCATTTT
The DNA here is from genome assembly GCA_047621865.1 of Crocinitomicaceae bacterium. GTDB lineage: Bacteria > Bacteroidota > Bacteroidia > Flavobacteriales_D > Crocinitomicaceae > UBA4466. The sequence goes on from JBLHON010000125.1 coordinate 648, forward strand.
CGTCTGTTACGCGTTCTCTCCCGATATTCATTGGAACAGGACCAAAACTTAACGCAGCTACAGCCCTCGAAGCAGTATTGTATTGCATGATCAGATTACCACCTTGCTCAACATAACCATTCAATTTGTCTGTATAATTAGTGAGCTCAGGATGCACGTTATAGATGCGAATCCCAAGTACAACAGATTGAAATTGACTTAAATCTAGATTTGCAAGATCATTCACTTCCACTACTTCCAATTCAAATCCTAGCTGTCTTATTGCTTGAGGCAGGGCATCATCTATACCTTTTACATAGGCGATTTTCCCGGCATGAATTTTTGCATTCAATTGAATACAGGATATGCTTGCAGTTTGAAGAATTACCTGAGTTGGAATGTGATCGTAGGCAATTTCAGTGTAGGCATATACAGCATCTCCATTTGCATTTTTCAAGGTGAGCCTTCCTCTTTCAGAGAATTCAAGTGGAGTTAATGTAATACTGATCGATTGCTCGGCATGCTTTCCTTTTAATTCGAGCGGGATTTTCGTTTTGTCAACTTTCCATCCTGTGGGCGCCACAATTGAAAGCTCATCTGAAAGCTCATCTACAAAACTATGAACGTTGAGACGAACTGTTTTCTCACCATCTGGTTTAACAATCACTAGGGCTTCCTCAAAAGTTGCTGTAAACGTTGGTGCCGAGATCAATGGTCTTCGTCGCTCTCCATAGGCAGGATCTCTCCATTTGTATTCTCCAGCAACACCAAAAGAAAATGGTTTTCCTTCAATAGTGATATCCACATTTGCTGAGATACTTGGTTGATTTTCGGCCTGTGTCAGATTCTTAGGATCCTCGACCTCAAATAAATCACCATGTGGATTTTCTAACCAATATGGAGTTGAAAGTATGTTCCTTCCAATTGTGCCAATCGTTTTCTCAATCCCTTTGTTTTCTGGTAATTCCTCGTCAAAATCAACTTCTTCACCATTGTTCAATTCAACCTTCGTCAATTTAAGATTCAATCCCGATCGATTAATAATGTTCAGGGATAAGTATGCTGAATCACCTTGTACAACAGCGAAATCTTCACCAAGCAGTTCGACATATAAGCCTAAGCAATCCTGAATAATCTCTCTGCACATCTCCACTTTTTGATCTCGGAATAACGAAGTAGGCAATTTCTCAAGGGCATCAAGAATGAACAATAACTCAGGAACGTTCTTCTCTGGATCAATAAAATCAAAATGCTCAACTAGATCTGCTAATTCCTTTTCAAAATCAGCATCAATGATTCCAGTCCACGATTCTGACTTCTTTTCAAAGAATGAATTTTTTAGTTTTTCCCCAGCGAGGTATTCAAAATATTCAATACGACTTCCACGTTCTAGAATCCCTCCAAACCCTTGACATTTGTGCTGACTTCGTGCGTGAGTTCCAATTTCATTGTAGGACATTCCAAGCTGTTTGTTAAACCCACCAATATCAGCACTCAGATAATTTGGATCGTTTTTTACCAGCTCTTTGATATCATCAACCCACCAACTAGAAGTGTTCCAATAGATAGATGTTGCCTGCCAAATGCCATAAATTGCAACTTGCTCCTTCAAATAGTTTGGATCAGCTGCTTTTGCAAATGCTTCAATTGCGAGCACTGCAGATGCAGTATGGTGTCCATGCCCTCCCCTTTCATCTGGAGGAAATCGTGTGATAATTGCATCTGGCTTAAATTTGCGAATCATTAAAACAAGATCTTGAAGTAATGCCTCTTTCCCCCATTTGTCAAATGATTCTTCATCAGATTTCGAATAGCCAAAATCTACAGCTTTCGAAAAATACTGGTGTGCTTTATCAAATGAACGGGCCGCCAACAATTCTTGCGTTCGCAGAACACCCAAATTATCGCTAAGCTCATTCCCAATCAGGTTTTGTCCACCATCTCCCCGAGTAAGAGAAAAATAGGCCGTTTCTGCCTTTTCGCCAAGCGAGAACCAAGCAAGGGCGCGGGTATTTTCATCATCTGGATGCGCGGCAACGTACAATACCCTTTTGAGCGATTGCAATTTTTGAAGCTTCACATAAATGGACGATGCTCCATCATTTGCAAATGCAAGAGATGAACAAAAAGTGATGGTAAGTATGATGAGAAAACGCATGAAATCAATTTAGAAGAAGGCTAAAAATACAGATTAAATGAGCAGGTCAGACCATGCAAATGTCAAATCTGACTAAACAATAGTTTAGAATAGAATTAATCGCAGATCAATGCGTATTTTTACCACGCATTAAACAACAAGAAAATGATAAAAAACATATTTGCATTCACAATTTGTGCTTTGAGCCTAACTGTCAATGCGCAAATCAAAACGCCAGCACCAAGTCCCGCTGCAACTGTTAAACAAACTGTAGGATTAACCGATCTTGAGATCGTTTATTCAAGACCAAGTAAAAAAGACCGTGTCATTTTTGGAGATTTAGTTCCATTTGATGCAGTGTGGCGTACTGGTGCTAACAAGAATACAACAATCACTACAGATGACATGATGATTTTCGGGAAGGACACACTCCAAGCTGGAACGTATGCAATCTTTACGAATCCTGGAAAAGAAGCATGGAAAATTATGTTTTATACTGACTCTGAGAACTGGGGAACACCCGGACCTTGGGATGAGGAAAAAGTAGCTCTAAGTGTCTCAGCAAAGTCACAATCAAAAGCTGATGTTACTGAATCATTTACGATCTCTATTGATAACGTGACATCAAATGGCGCGATTTTATCAATTTCATGGGATAAAACATCCGTGAGCATTCCTTTTGGAGTTGCTACTAAAACGCGTGTTATGAGTAAGATTGACGCAGTAATGGCAGGTCCATCTGCTGGTGATTATTATGCAGCTGCTAATTATTATTATTCTGAGAAAAAAGAATTGAAGACTGCTTTGATGTGGATCGATAAAGCAATCACTCTACGGGATGACAACCCTTACTGGATCATTCGTAAAAAGTCACTTATTCAAGCTGAATTAGGTGATTACGCGGGAGCAATTGAAACAGCAAAAGTATCTCTTAAAGCAGCACAAGAAAAAGAGAATAACGATTACATTAAAATGAACAATGACTCTATTGCTGAGTGGAGCAAGAAAGTGAAGTAGGAATTAGAAATAACTATAAACTGAGTCCCTTGCAGAGATGTGAGGGACTTTTTTGTGCTTCAACTTTTCAATTCCCGTTATTTTTTCGTGTACTTATCTGTCAGTACGACTTTCTTTCCCTGCAATTTTTCAAGACGCGCAAGTTTCCTTTCCATCTGTCGGATTTTGCGATTTACCTTTCTCGTTCCACTTTTGAATAGTGCTTCAGCATCCTCTTTATCAATCGCAAGAAGGTCCTTTATATCTGTAACGTAGTCTGAAATTATTGTGTCTACTTCAGCAGGGGGAGGCGTGGTATCTTTGACAACCACTTTAATTCCTTCTGTGATCACGATGGAATTAAAGTAAGCCCCATAGACCACTTGATCATCTGCATCTTTCATGACAACCTGATAAAAATACTTTCCGGGAGGAATGCTAGCATGTGTAGAATCAGCAGGAACTCTAAATCCAGCTAATTTATTCACTGGAGAATTATATCTTAATCGCAACGTATCCTCATAGACAGAGGCGCCCAGATCTTCTGTGATAAACTGTAATTGAATCTGCAGACTGCATGCTTTCGAGGTCTCATAATTTACTGCGATTTGAAATGGCTCGTCTTCCCTATAACTCGCGCGAATTACCTGAAATTCAGTAAATTCTGTAGTGTCATTCCCATTTAAATCTTGAATCCAAATGAATGGAAAAGCCACCTTTACTTGAAAACGATTCTTGTTCACAGCACTGTATAACGAATCGAAAAGATTCATGTCATAGATCAAGGAATCCTCCTTCTGAGCAACAGCATTTGAAGCAGAGAGAGAGAAAATTATGATCAAAGTGGTTAGAATTGCTTTCATAGTATTCTGTATTAATTATCCATGGACACATCTGCTTGTCCAGTGTCAGTTATTTCTATTGAGCCAGCCCACATGCACAACAATTTATCAGCTTCATCTAGGGCATTTAGTTTTCCGATTTTCACAGTTGGTGATCCTGGACTCCAAGGTGCAATAGTCACAGGGATGCATGGCTGAGGTGCTCCAAAAGCTGCAATAACCATCGGATTTGATGGTGAAGAACATTGTCCAAATGGGGGAACATTCAATACGGGAATATAATCCATGATTGTTCCAGCTGGCATGCTAGTCGTATTCACCATATTTAATGGCAACACTAAAAAATTAGCAGGAGAAGTTCCGAACGAACATTTCAATTGGGCTCCAGAGCAGACACATTTCCCCATAGTTAGATCGTTTTATTAATTTTCGCGTATTCCTTTTTAATAGCCAATAACACATCTGAGATGAGTAGTTTCCGCTCATTTCGCTTAGCTGCACGTATGGCACAAAATCGAAGGATATTAATGATCTCACCCCCAGAGATCTCATATTTTTCAACAATATCATCAATTGGAAAATCAGCTTCCGTGTCAAAATACTTGAGGATATAATTACTCCAAAGCAACTTTCTTTCCTTTACTCCCGGGCGCATAAATCGAACAGTTGCTTGAAATCTTCTTGTGAAAGCCTCATCAATATTTGAATTCAAGTTTGTTGCAAGAATGATAAGTCCTGGGAAGTCTTCAATTCTCTGCAATAAGTATGAAACTTCTTGGTTTGCATGCCGATCATTTGAACCTCTTGTTTGGGTTCGTTGACTGAAGAGAGCATCAGCTTCATCAAAAAACAAAATCCAATCCTTGTTCTCTGCAACATCGAAAAGCTTCCCGAGATTTTTCTCAGTTTCACCAATATATTTCGACACGACCATGGATAAATCTATTCTAAAAACATGTTTTCCTGTCGATTTACCAAGCAATGATGCAGCCAAGGTTTTCCCTGTTCCTGGAGGACCAAAGAACAATGCCCGAAATCCTGGTTTAAGCGAAGTATGCAGTCCCCAATCATCTAAAATTAATTTTGAATGTGCCAGCCAAGACTCAATTTCGAGTAATTCATCTCTTACTTGATGATCCAAGATCAAATCTTCCCATTCCAATTTAGAGGTAATTTCCTCAGCTGGAAAGCTCGATCCAAATTGTGGTAATTCCTTCTTTCCAGTAAATAAATACCGCAAAAATTCCGACTTTATCTCTAGGGGTTGATGGAGACTATTTTCCAACGTTGAATCCCGCTCAAAGATGTTATTCGTAAACAAGGGATGATCAAACGAAAAGGTATTAATGAAGGCAAGGCGATTTTGAATCGAGGAAACACATGCGATGAAGCAAGCAGTTTCCATGGTTGGCTGAAATCCACTTCGACCGGGTGTTTTTACCCCACCGACTTCAGAAAATTCGCAGTTGAGTTTCTCATTTTTAATTAAGAAAACATCCAAAATTGATGGCCTGAGATGAGGAGATAGAGCGAGTGCTAAGACCAATCGCTCCTGAAATCCAAAGTTGTTTTCTTCAAGAACTTCAGTGTAAGTTGTCTTTTCAGTATAAACGGGTGGCGTAATCGAATAGATTTTATCGAACTCAGTTGCATTCTCAAAATAGAGTGAAAGCGAGGTATCCAAAATAGTTTCGAGCCAAAGCAATTCCTGCTCCAGCTGCATTGATAAATCCAATTCTGTTGAGATTACTTCCATTCTACTCTAAGTGGTTTTTCCATCCAACTCATCTTTACCAGATGAACATTCCATGGGATTTGGTCTAAAAGCATGTCATAAGCTCGAGGAGTAATGATCAGACGAAACTCGGTCTCTTCCTCGAATAATTTACCTTCTCGCATCAAAAAAGATTCTCTCAGTCCTTCAATGGACGTATTCTTTATGGCATTCCATTGTTGAATCACTGCTTCAAGTAATCCATCAATTGTCTCTCTTTCTTTCACTGTTATTTCAAGATTGACGGCAATAGGTAAGTTCATGTCCACGCCAAGCAAGACCTTATTCAGGACTAAATCAGATTCTCCATATTCCCGTTCACCAAAAACGAGGTGCTGCAGTACATTTATTGCTTTATCTCTAGCAACATCGTCAATAAATTTACCGTCCTCAGTCAACTGCATTCGTTGCAGTAAATGACCAATAAATGGGCTCAAAATTACAAGTCCAGCATTCTCTATGAAAATAATATCTTCCTCAGAATTTTTCGCTCCTTCAAGGGCTTGTTCTTCCTTCATAATTTCCTTTTCTTCTCTTTTATCGACTACTTCAATGACAGCATCTACTACTTGTATTAACTCTTGCTGTTCCACAGATTTATTCTCTTCTTTCTTGGCTATAATGGTCTCGAGCTCTTCCCTACCCATTACTTCAAATACAGCATAGCTAATCAATGATTTCCATTGCTCAGCTCCGAAAGCCCTTAGATGTCCTATAGAGAACAATCTAATCAATTTATCAAAAACGATTTCCCGAATGCGCTTAAACTTTTGAGATTCTAGTGATTTACTAAAAATTCCAAGCAACTTAAGTGTGTGCTCAAAGTGAACTTTTCCGTGTTGAGTTAGTCCAATTTGAACAAGGTTTTCCAACTTCTTATCTGTCGAAAACTGAATAAATCTATCTCTAACAACTTGATCCAATAATGATTGTTTAAACGATTCTAGTTGGATCAGCTTAAGGATATCAATTTGCTGTAAGATTTGAGCAATGATCATCTGTTGTTGTGCATTCAATGCTACTTTGGATATAAGTGCCTCTTGGAAGACTCCCACTTCCTGAGCTTGAAGATCAAGTTGAGCTAACTCCAGTCTCATTTTCTTCTCGTCAACCATGTCAGCGTTCCAAAACGTGAAGCTAGACGCAGCTGTTTCCAGGTTATTTTCTTGAAAGTAGATCACCCTTTTTAGCTCAATTGGGTCTATTTTAAGGATCTGACTACTGATGAAAACCACGCGCTCGAAAAAGTCTTGGGCGCTCATTTGAAAATTAGATTCAATCCCAACTATTAGCATTCGCTTGCGAAGAAGTCGAATTGTGGATTCAGAAAGGAAGAATACATTTTTCAAGGAATTTTCGAAATAAACTTCAGCAATCTCAATGAAGGAAAGAAACTTTCGTTCATGAGTTGAATCCAATGCATGGATCAAATCGGCAAAAGTTCCTTTATCTAAAAACGAACTATGATCTGGTGCTCCACGTAATTTTGCAACTAACTCTCTTCGATCTGAGTTGAATAGTTGTTTTATTAGTGCAATGAGCGATTCTCCTTCTCGATCCTGCATCCATTTTGGAAGTTCATTATGTGCGAAATAATAAGACAGAAGATTCCTCCCGTTTTCTGCCGCGATCACAACAGCATCTGTCACCAAATCAGCACTTGTTTTAGTGCCAACAAGATGCGTCAGAAGGAGATTTTCAACTTGTGAAGGCTGGTCCTGCTGTTTGATAAATTGGACAAATGCCTCTTGGACTTGTGCTAATGTCAATCTCGATTCTTCTGCAAACTTCATGAGTGCACGTGAAAACTGATGGTCAATTCGTTCCAATCTTTGCCAACTCGTAAAATCATTCTCCAACAGGAACATCCATTTCTGAAGCGTTTTTCCATCCGGATGAATCTCATCTGCCAAGTTCACTGTAGATTCCTCGATCTGAAGTCGTTCTGGATCTGATTTAGCAAGCAGTTCATTTTTTCGAGCAAAATTGAATTTTATTCGATCGAGGATAGCTTGATAAAGTTGCTCTTTTTCGTCTGGATCGAGGCCAATAAATTCAGTGTGAAATTTGATCAATCCAGCATCAATTAGTGACAATTGTTCTGGACTCAAATAAGATTCACTTTCAGCTTTTGCTATTAATGCAGTGAGTGTCTTTGCAATTGTTGGTCTAAGGTCAACTGGAGATTTAGCGCGATCTGTTCCCTTTGAAGCTGCCTGAAAAGATTCACTTTCAACTTGTTTTAGCTGCTTCCAGTGTTTAAAATCAGTTCCCAGTTCAGCCATCCATTTAACTGGATCTTCACGATCTGAATGATCTTGAGTCTTTGGGTCAGCACTTGATTTTTCAGCTTGAGTTCCATCATCTTTAGAACGAGAAAGCGCGTCATTTTTTCGCTCAAAATTCAATTTCACCTTCTCGAGAATTGCTTGATGAAGTCGCTGTTTTTCGAGGGTAGAAAATCCCACAAATTCAGCATTAAATTTTTTCAAGGCAGCATCTATGAACGACACTTGTTCTGGGCTCAGATGAGGTTCATTTTCCGCATTTGCGACTAACTCCATCAGTCTGGCAGCAATTATTGATCTACTGTCAGCAGAAACTATAGCTCCTTCTGTTATGGTTAAGGATGCTTCAGAAAGTGGTTGTACAATTTGATATAGCTCTTTCCAGTTGTTAAAATCAGTTTCCAGTTCGAAGATCCATTTCTCTTGATTTTCACGCTGAGACTCATCAATTTTAGCACTAGAAATCGCATCTTTTTCCCGTGCAAAATTCAACTTTACCCTGTCGAGTACTGCTTTATAAAGTTGCTGTTTTTCACTTGGTTGAAGCCCAACAAATTCCGCGTTAAATTTGGCCAAACCATCGTCAATTAATGACAATTGCTCCTTACTCAGATAATCTTTACTTTCTGCGTTTGCTACTAGTGCCAATAATCTCGCTGCAATTAGTTGTCTAAGTTCAGCAGGGAACATTGATTCAATGATTTCGAATCCACTTAAATTTCCAGTGGTGTCAATCGATTCCTTGATCGAAATCTCGGGTTTCACTCCCTGAGACTCCTCGGCGAGTTCAACTTCCATGGAAGAAGAAGTCTTCTCCATAGAATTGATGGAATCTACCTTTTCACTTTCTGATGATCGAGGTTTCAGGATCTCCTCTAGCACTCTTTTCTCATCGTCTTGTATGAATTCTTGTAAGGAAGTAACATAATTTGAAATAGACTTACGAGCGATAATATTCCCTCGAATCATTGCAAGAATGAACGCTTTAAAAACAGCAATTCTAGTAGCTTCGGGTCTGAAGGTGGCTGACAAAACAACCATCCCTTTATTCTTTTTCAGCCAGCTACTAATTTCGTCATTTGCCGTTAAAAACTGTTCAGACAGCTTTTCAATTCGATTATAAACAAGCAGTCTTGCTCTTACTTCAGCATCAGATCTAGTTTCTACAATTCGCAGACTGTTTAAGGGATTCAGAAAGGGCAGAATTGCTTCAAGTTTCTGGGTTGAAATTGATTTTTCCGAAAAATACTTCGCTAAAGTTTCAGGATGTTTTATCCATTCTTTTTCAATCAAAGCATTCAGTGCACCATAGGATCTGATGGAGGAATTTGGAGGAAAATTTCCAGTCGTAAAAATAGAATCTAACAGAAGTTTGACAGAGTCAATATCTTGTTGTCTGCTTATTATCCCACTCACTTTGTTCGAACCAAGTCGCTCTGTGATTAATTCACGGATGATTTGACTAAATTGAATTTGATCGTTTGTTGTACCCTCTGCATTGTTTACGCCAGCTTTAAAATGGGTAAGCAATTCTTCAAACGAGA
>JBLHON010000126.1:0-10205 GCA_047621865.1 Crocinitomicaceae bacterium
AACGATTCGTTTAGAATCACTGAAAGAACCATCGTCATTACTGAAGAAAATCTCTATTGTGTTATCATAGGTATTCAGAATGTCAATTAAACCATCGTTATTCATATCAGCATAACACGTGTAGTAAGGATCATAAAGCTTCACACCAGTTGGCAGAATAGCTTCTTTTGATACTTTGTCTTTCTCGCTTCCAATGAGCAGGAAGATTTCTCCTTTGTCGTAGAGAATGAAATCTGTAATAGCGTCGTTATTCATGTCAGCTACACCCGCTAAATAATAAGGATCAAGGTCTTTGGATTCTTGAATCATAGCCACTGATGGATCGAGTAGATTCACGAATCCAACTGCCTTTTCTGATTGAAATATGAAGTAATCACCACTAATATGATATTCGCGCATGTCATCCATTTGGAATCCAGATTCAATGAGTGGAATGGGTTGGGCAAATCGCGTAAATCCTTCATTTTTGCACCAGTGAATTTCATTCTCCTCTGTAAGAAGGACGATTAAATCTAGGAGCCCATCGTCATTCACATCGTGCACTTTTAAGAGATCAAAGTAGCGTGTATTGAGCATTTTATCGCCTTCTGCTCCAAGGTCAACCCCATGCTCTTTCTCCTCATCATAAAGACGATTTCCATAAATACGATGATATTCATAACGAATACTATCTCCGGCTTCATTCGCCCGAGATTTAAAAAAGTAGAGATCGTCATCACTTAATCCAGCAAGATCATAGTTTGATCCATTTGGCAGGCGAGTAAGCATGATGTTGGAAATCGTGCCAATCGTTTTATCTGTGCTGTTCATCACAACTTTGGATTGTGCTTGCAAAGATATTGGTGAAATCGCGAGAAATAGTAGTACGAGAAAGCGCATAGTGCTGTTTCAATTGGGGGTTCAGTGAATGTGAAGATAATGAATGTCTAGGACTTCTATCAACAATCCTACTGAAAATCATCCTATTGCAGCTTTCCCAATGCAAACATCGTTGGTTTTTTCGCTAAATCATAGGCGTTTTTCCGCCAATCCTTCACAGACATTGTACGAATGTTTTCATCGTGAATGGTTAAGTCACACGCAATGCAAAGCATAGTTGTGTCACTGAGCTCGTTTAAGAGGTCTTCGAGTACATTCATATTCCGAAATGGAGTATCCATGAATACATGTGTAGCGCCAGTTCTATAAACGTCACCTTCAAACTTTTTCATCGCATAAATTCGATCCTTTCGCTCTTTGGGTAGGTAGCCATGAAAGGTGAATTCTTGCCCTGAAAATCCACTTCCCATGATTGTCATGAGAATAGAAGACGGCCCAACCAATGGTTTAACAGGAATATTTCGTTCGTGTGCAAGTGCTACAACTGCAGCTCCTGGATCAGCAATACCTGGGCACCCAGCATCAGAGAGAACTCCAATTGAATTTCCATCTATGGCATGTCGTAGAAATCCCTGGATTTCATGTGGTTCAGATCTTCGATGTACTTCAAGAAAGGTGCTTTCATCAATTGGAAAACTTCGATCTGCCTTTCGTAAGAATCTACGCGCGGATTTTATGTCTTCCACAATGAAATACCTCAATTCAATGACAGCCTTTCGCACATTTTCAGGAATTACATCCTCAATTGTCTCTCCTCCTAGTGTTGTAGGCACCATATAGATCGTTCCTTTCGCCATATCTTAATTATTTTGCAATTGATTCATAATAACATCTGTTGCCTCATCGAGCATATTAAACACATCAATAAAGCCTTGATCACCTCCATAATAAGGGTCTGGAACCTCTAAATTTTGTCCGGGATGTGATTCATTGAGTAGTAACATCACTTTTTTTCGATCCTCGTCTGTTCTTGCTAAACTAAGCACATTGGTCTGGTTGCTTTCGTCCATTACATAAATTCGATCGAACAATTCAAAATCTTCTGCTATAAATTGACGTGCGCGTAAATCGTCTATTGGACATCCTAAATCTTTAGCAGTAGCACACATGCGAGAATCAGGTGATTCACCAACATGATAATTAGCCGTTCCAGCAGAATCAACTTCTACGTCAAGTCCAGCTTCATGCACTTTTTTCCGAAGTAACCCGTCCGCGACAGGAGAACGACAAATATTGCCTAAGCATACCATCAGAATTTTCATAGTTGCAAAAGTACGCATACTGAATGATTCAACGAATATTCATTGAAATTGCCGTTTTGTTCATGCAATATGCTTACAATGTTCATTAGACCAGCTAGTTCTCAACGAATTGTCCAACCAATTGAAGTCGACGTTCGTTTATAAGATATAGAACCTACATAATATATAGGGATGAGACAACTAAAGATTACAAAACAAGTTACCAATCGTGAGACAGCATCATTAGATAAATACCTCCAAGAAATTGGAAGAGTTGATCTAATTACAGCAGAGGAAGAGGTAGCTTTAGCGAGAAAAATCAAGGAGGGTGATAAGGATGCATTGGAACGTTTGACGAAAGCAAATCTACGATTTGTGGTTTCCGTTGCTAAACAATACCAAAATCAAGGTATGTCACTTCCAGATCTAATCAACGAAGGAAATGTTGGACTAATTAAAGCTGCAGAGCGATTTGATGAAACACGTGGATTCAAATTTATCTCTTATGCTGTTTGGTGGATTCGTCAGTCTATTCTTCAATCATTGGCAGAACAAGCACGAATTGTGCGCTTGCCATTGAATAAGATTGGAACAATTAATAAGATCAACAAAGCATTTTCTCAATTAGAGCAACATTTAGAGCGTCCACCTTCAGCAGAAGAAATGGCCGAGCATTTGGATTGCTCAGTAGAAGATGTACGTCAATCAATAAATAATACTGGACGGCACGTGTCAATGGATGCACCATTAATTGAAGGGGATGATTCTTCTTCTTCAATGTACGATATCTTGCCAAATGATGCTTTGCCTGGACCAGAGAAAAATTTGGTGATTGATTCGTTGCGTAAAGACATTGAACGATCCTTATCCACGTTGACATCCCGAGAAGGTGATGTTGTACGCCTCTACTTTGGCTTGAATGGAAGAAGTCCACTCACGCTGGAGGAAATTGGAGAACGATTTGAACTTACGCGAGAACGTGTACGACAAATTAAAGAAAAAGCGATACGACGACTAAAACATACGTCCCGCAGCCGGATGCTGCAATCATACCTTGGTTAAGCGGGATCAACGTCAATCACCACTCGTACTGGTTTGTTAATTGGAACGCGATAGAAATCATCTACGATTTGCTGTAAGCGTTCCTTTACTTTTTTATCGTTGGCCGAGCGCTCCACTTTCAGGAGTATCGTTTTCAAGAAATAATTATTAATTCTTCTCACAACTGGGTATTCTGGACCAAGCACGCGTTCTTTAAACGTTGTTTTCATCGACTTAGCAAGCTCACTAGCCGCCAAGTCCAAGGTATGCTCATTACGATGTTTCAAGGTTAATTCAATGAGTTTGAAATAAGGAGGATAGAAAAAATTATCACGTTCCATAATTTCACTTTCATAGAATCCTATAAAATCATGTTGCATTACTTTTTGGATCACCCAATGATCTGGATCTCCTGTTTGTAAGATTACTTTCCCTCGCTTTTTTCGTCTTCCCGATCTTCCTGCAACTTGCGTCATAAGCTGAAAAGATCGTTCAAAGGCTCTAAAGTTTGCACGATTTAACAGCATGTCAGCATCAAGAATTCCGACAAGATTGACGTTGTCAAAATCCAGTCCTTTGGAAACCATCTGCGTTCCAATCAATATATCAATAGAACCTGCGGCAAAGTCACCTAATATATTCGCATAAGCGTTCTTTGAGCGGGTGGTATCTAGATCCAATCGTTTGATTGTTTTGTCTGGAAAAATAACTTTCAATTCATCTTCCACTTTTTCAGTTCCAAAACCAAGCATATTAAGTCGATTACTGCCACACGCACTGCATGTTCCTACTGGTGGAATTGTATATCCACAGTAATGGCATTTCAACTGATTGGTGTGCTTGTGATACGTCAAAGACACATCACAATTTGTACATTTTGGCGTCCAATTGCAAACCTCACACATCCATAAGGGCGTATACCCACGCCTGTTTTGGAAAAGGATAATCTGTTCATCAAGATTGAGTGCTTCACGGATGTGATCAACTAAGACTGTCGTAAAATGCGATTGCATACTCTTCTGCTTTCGTTCTTTTCGGACATCAGCACATTGAATTTCGGGGAGTAACATTCCTCCAAATCGTTCACTGAGATCCACCAATCTATATTTATCCGATTTCGCATTGAAATACGTTTCGATGGATGGTGTTGCAGAACCCAGTAGAACATTCGCCTTGTGCAGTGAGCCCAAGACAATGGCACAATCACGTGCATTATAACGAGGTGATGGATTATATTGTTTAAAGCTCGATTCGTGCTCTTCATCAACGACGATTAATCCAAGATCTTGAAAGGGCAAGAAGATGGATGAACGCGCTCCTAGAACGATCCTAAATCGATTGGGATCATCATTTAAAACGTGATTCCAGATTTCGACGCGTTCGTTTTGATTGAATTTCGAATGGTAAACACCAATCTGCTCGCCAAAGTAAATTGACAAACGCTGAATTAATTGAGTCGTTAGTGCAATCTCGGGTAATAAAAAGAGAATTTGCTTCCCAAGATCAAGCTGTTCTTGAATGAGCTGAACATAGACTTCCGTTTTTCCCGATCCTGTTACTCCATGGAGCAAGACAACCTTTTCTTCTTCAAATCCACGGTTGATTTCTTTGAGAGATTCCAGCTGGGACACTGTCAGTTCTTTGAATTGTAATCCTTCGTCACCTGTATCTGAAAAGCGCGACATTTCTTGCTTCTCTTGAATGATAATTCCATTGAGCTCTAAGGTATTCAAGGAAGACTGTGAGCAGCCATCATCAAGGAGTACTTTTCGCAACACTGGAGTCATTGATCCATTTGAAAATTCTCCTTTATGAATTAAGGAGAGAAGTGCGCTTACTTGTTTTCCTTTACTCTTGATTGTTTCAATTCCTTGGATGTAAGTAGATATTTCATCTTCACCCAAATAGGCATCAGCTAAGCGAATAAAAACAGCTGTTTTAGGTGCGAATTTTTCGTTCAGTGCTTCAACAGAAATCACAGCTTTCTTTTCTAAAAGTGCTTTGATTGCTGGCTGAATTGTTTTTATTCCAATGAGTTCGGAAATTTCTTTCAGATCCATTTTTTCTCGCAACTCAAGAGCAAGCACTATTTCAAGTTCACGTTCTGTAAGCAATTTTGGATTAATAGTGAAATCGGGATGAAGAACGATTTGAGTTTCACTGGCCAATTTGAAATTTGCAGGAAGAGCAGCATTCATCACATCACCTATTGGTGCCATGTAGTAGCCAGAAATCCATTTCCAGAAAGTGTATTGACGAGGCGTGATGATTGGGCGCTCATCTAATAAATGCTCTAGATAACGTGCTTGGTATTGTTGCGGAACATCTTCATGAATGCGCGTGACGATTCCAGTAATAAGTTTACTTTTCCCAAAGGGAACGACAACTCTGGCCCCAGTAAAAATCGCATCGTTTAACTCAAATGGTACGCGATACGTAAATTCATTTCTGATTGGGACAGGAAGGATTACATCGACAAAAAGTGTTTTCCTTTCAGCCATATGTTAAAGGTAGTAATACTCAAGAATTATTCGCGAAAAATGTGTGATCAAGGACAAGCATATGGCTCCTCAGAACCAAAGATATTATCTCCAGGATGCTGACTACAGAAGAGGTAAGGTCCAGTTATTGGTCCTTGGCAAAGCTCTTGAGTACTTTTCTTGTCAATTGCACGGATATATGCTTGTGCCGGCGAGATATAGAATGGCTTCACAATTTTCAGGGTCTGTCTCGAAGAGAATATACCAACAACAGGATGATCATTTGTTGCTACGAGATTTGTGAAAGTTGGTTTACTCTGAGCAAGCGAACTACTCGGTTGATTTACAAGAATGTAGTTGTATAAAGCTTCTGCGCCCCCTGTGATTGTTATTGTGATTGATCCAAATCTACGTTGATCTACCAATGGATCACCTGTAGCACAAGCGCTCGCCATTAGATTGTAAAAGGTCTCGCCATTTGCAGAGAATACTTTCGAAGAATTTGGATTCACTTCTGCCTCGCCTAAGTTCCAAGACATGTTTTTTTCTGTATTGACTCCAGCGATATAGTCAAAATAACCAATGTCCAATTTTGTATTGAGTTGGTAAGAATTTCCTGTATTAACTGAGACAGACGTTGATTTGTACTCTCCTGGATTTGATGCAAATTTAAAGGAAAAGTTTTGACTAGATGCAGTTGTTGAGATTCCATCAACTAATTCTGTTTCACTTGTAACTTCAAATTCACCATTATTGATGTCCACATGCAATGTGTAAATCGCCGCTCCCAGTAATGGAGTACTTGGAGATGTCGCGAAATAATATAGTTTTTGCTCTGGAGCATAAAATATTCCATTCTCATCTTTATCAGTGATCATTGTATCAGATAAAACCCATGTGCGCAGAAGAGATCCATCAACATACTCCTTAATTGTAGCAGTTACATTAGTGAAATAACTTGAATCAGGAATTTGTGCAATCTCATTTGCATTTCCTGGACCAATAAATGCTCTGTTGATTTTGATCATGTGAACTGAATCAGATTGATCCAAGAGACCATAAATTACTGCAGTTTCAACGAAGTCATTCGAAAGAGTGAGTTCTTCATTACAGGACTGAAGGGAGAGAATTCCGGTAAGCACTAAGAGTGCAGCTAAGTATTTTTTCATGTTCACGATAGAGTATTCATCAAAGATATGAAATTCCTTGGCTTCCCCAATGTTTTATACTCAATGATCTTGGCAGTTAAAATGATCTTAAACACAGATAAAGTCGAAGGGTGATTATTTGAGGTGAAAGGTCGATACAATTTGATGAACTGGAACTTCTAAGCTAGATGCTCTAGTTGATTTGAAACTGCTAAAAAAAAATGTCCTAATGCTCTTTTTTATTTCCGATTTAGAAATTCACAACCCCAAGTACAGTCATTCTTTTTTTCGTTTTAGTAAATAAGAAAATTTCATTTTCACTTATCTTTCCACATACTTTTGGAACCAGCTTTCTCCTTCTGTCGTCAGGGAAGTCGAATAGAATTTCGTGAGATTGTTCACCTGAATTATCAAAAGCCACGAACGAAGCTACTGTATTCCATTTTGCTTTTATCTTCGCTCCTAAATTAGCGCCCTCGAGCTCTTCTTTATTTACATCATATTCTGAATCATTAAAAATAAGGAATAGATCATCCCCAGATGTTATTCCAAAGAATGAGGAGAAGTATCCTCCATCGTTGACTGACTTTTGTTTTTTATGTACAAGACTTTTCCAGAGGATTGCTCCATTTTTATCACAATTGACCACAATAATATCATTGTAGACATAATTCGTGTTTTCGGTAGTGTTCATACTTCCATCTGCCCCTGATGTAGTCGTAATACTTGTATAAACATAATATTGTTCAGCTGTAAGTATGAGTTCTCCATTCTCTTTCTGTAGTAAATCGCGCAGAATGTATTTGTACATTTTTGGTTTCTTACCAGAATTTTCTTCTTTCTTTTTCGCCTTATTTTTCTTCCTATCTTTCCAATGTTGCGTTATAAAATCGACATCAAAATCATCTTTAGTACTAAACAGCTCGTTTCCATCAAAATCCATTTTAACGAAAAATGTTCCAGTTACTAGGTTCTTTTCCCTTTTGCCGAACATTCCATAGAACATTAGCCCTCCATCCACTAGATCGAATGCAACTGAGGCAACATCTTGATCCATTGGAGTCGTAATTTCAGAGATAATTATTTCCTCGTTTTTACCATCAATTTTTAAGAAGAATAGAGAATCACTCACAAAGCTGTATACATTCTCACCAATCACACTAATACTTCGAGGGTCCATTTCCACGTCGAAAATTGACATTCCCATTGCATAGGCAACTCCATCATTGGACACTTTAATCTGATCAATAAAAACACTCCCCTTTTCAGGAACGATAAACGCATATTTCCAAACTTCTTCTAGGGAAGTGTTGAATAATTTGGCGGTCCAAGTCTGAGATCCTTCGTCTAAAATTTCTTCTGCATATAAAGCTAAAAGCAGCTTTTTGTCTTTGGATTGAACAATTTTAAATGCATTTCTCCCCTGTGCAGCTCTTTTTGCTCCCTTTTTTGTGATTCCGTAATTCGGAATTCGAGTATAGTCAATTGTAGCAATGGGAATTGGATCGGATAATTTACCGCCATTCTTATACCTCTGAATAAAGTAATAGAGTTTCTTCTGTGATTTGTTTTTGTAATCAGTTATAAAAACGAGATCATCATCTACTATGAATTCTTTATTCTTACCGAGCTTGTTTCCTTTATATTCAAAGGCTAAATTGTCCGAGGAGTTAAATCCAAGTGATTGGATATCATAAGATTCAAGTGTGTGTTTGCTTCTTTTCGATTGGGTGACAAAAAGCTTGTTCCCAACATAACCAATTGGGTCAGGGATAGTATTAAACTTACTTTTTTGAGGTTCTCCCCATCTAATTTCTCCATTAAAGGGAGATTGAGAATAACAGGAAGAAACGAGTAGGATAAAGGTGACTAGTAGAGTTGATTTCATAGGTTATTCAATTAAAAAATTCGGTAACGAAGGCTGAAATTAAAACGAAAATAAGCGGACGTGCTAAAAAATCCTTTTGTCCAGCCCACGGGTTTAGGTGAGATCCATTCTATGCCTGTCGAGCTTTCTTCGTCGTATCTACACGTCACAAATCCATAGCCTCCTGAGCCTCCAACTGCCATGGAAAGGTGTGGTCTTAAGCCATAAATAACATGAAGAAAGATTCCAAAGTTGCGCTCTCTTCGATCATAAACCATTTCACCATCTTCAACATTGAAAAAACCAAAATCACCTTTCTTTTCCAAGGTTTCAAGATCAGAGTACTTATGCTGAATAAATTCAATTTTTGGACCAAGATACATGTCTGCTGATCCCCAATTATCCCATTCGAAAAGTCGAAAGCCAATCGAGGCTTGAGTCATTGTTCCTTTTCCAACACCCCTCATAAATTTAGCTTCTGACAAATTCAGACGGTATTTAAAGGGTGTTAATCCTACTCCACCTTGAAATATGAGAAATTGATTAAACAGTCGTAAATCGGCTTCTACGTTTGGTATTCCACTAGCGATTCCGGTCAGACTAGAGCCAATATTAAGTGAGAGTTTTCGAGTTGGATCATCAAAAATATCGTCCAACTCATCCTGACCAATCATGCAATTACTGAATCCTACTAGGACTATTAGGAGTAGACGGCAATTCAGCTTCATAGGATCAGTTTAGCGCTAATAAAAAAGCAAGAAGTCATTCTAGAATCAATTGCCTTTTCGCAACAGATTTTTGTGCGTAACCAAAGATACAATTATTCGAATGAATTGACACAGTTTACCAGTTGTTTCACACGTTGATTTGAAACAGCATGAATACTGCAAACGAATGACTTCAAAAGAGTTATTTGAGGTAAGAAGGATCTAAAACCGAAGGACGATTACTTGAGGTGAAAGGTTATTGGAATCGTCATATAAACAGGAGTTTTTGCGCCCTGATTCTCTCCTGCTTCCCAATCTGGCATAATACTGATCAGTCGTAAAACTTCAGCATCTATGTTTTTTGAGTTTGGAATGGAGTTCAGAATTTGAGCATCTCGAAGGGTACCATCTGCATTAACGATAAATCGAACGTAAACATTTCCGTGAATACTTTTCTTTAATTCCCATTTCGGATAATTAATGTTTTCCTCAATGAACTCATAGAGTGCATCAATTCCTCCACAATATTCTGGCATTTTATCGGCATAGGGTAAAATTCCACTTTCATACACTTTGATTCGTGAATCGGCCATATGCGTAATTCCGCCTTCAATCATGTCAGGCTCTATAACTAAAACAGGTGCTCCTCCTAAAACCTCAATTAGAGGCTCAGGTTTAAGTGGAACTTCAACGCATTTAAGGGTGTCAAGTGGTTCGATCGTTCCTGGTTTAGCAACTTGTACCATTCCTCTGGTTTTCTCTTGATGTACAGCAGGAGGGGTATTAATAGTTCCCGTATTCTGCTCTTGAGCACTAGCAGAAAGACTAATGCTAACGAGCGC
>JBLHON010000127.1:0-10202 GCA_047621865.1 Crocinitomicaceae bacterium
GATAATTTCTCTTTTAGAAAATCGCAACAGTAATCGAAAATTTTGCGGTATTCCTCATTTTCATTGTAGAGATCTCTCCCCATATTGAGGTATTGATTTCCTTGTCCAGGGAACATGAAAATCACAGGATTATCATCTTTTTCTGATACACCTCTTGTTATGCCTTTATTCTCTTCTAGTTTTTCAATTAACTCTTCTTTAGTACGATAGCTTAAAACTGCTCTTTGATGAAAGGATTTTCTTCCTGTACTATAGGAGTAAGAAAGGTCTGATAAATTAACCTCTTCCGTTTCCTTTAAGAAGGTCGCTAAGTTCTCACGAGTACTCGCCAAGGATTCCTCTGATCTTGCAGATAGAATTAGGAGTCGTTCTTTTTTCTCGTCAAGTGTTTCCCTACTAGGAGCCTCTTCAATAATTACACAGGCGTTTGTTCCACCCACTCCAAAAGAGTTTACAAGTGCTCTTCTTGGTGCATTATCGACAGTATGCCAATCAACAGTTTCCGTATTTACATAAAATGGGCTTGTCTCAAAATTGATCTTTGGATTTGGCTCTTTAAAATGTAAATGTGCAGGAATTTTTTTGTTTTTAATCGACAAAATGGTCTTTATCAAACCAGCTACACCAGACGCTGAATCCGTATGTCCAATGTTCGTTTTTACTGATCCAATGGAGCAAAACTGCTTGCGATCTGTATACGATTGAAAAACTTGACTTAACGAAGTTACTTCGATTGGATCACCTACACTCGTACCAGTACCATGTGCTTCAACCATTGTGATTGATTCAGCTTCAATGCCAGCCATTTCAATAGCTTCTGTTGCAACATCAACTTGTCCTTCAACACTTGGTGCCGTAAATCCAACTTTCGAACTTCCGTCATTGTTGATCGCTCCACTTAAGAGGACTGCATGAATATTATCACCATCTCTAACTGCATCTTCGTATCTCTTCAAAATAACTGCTCCAGCACCACGACTAAAAATCGTTCCATCTGCATCTTTATCGAATGCTCTACAGTGACCGTCAGACGATTCCAAACCACCAACTAAGTACATGTAGCCTTGATGCTCAGGTAGCTCAATGGTTGATCCACCAGCAATAATAATATCAGATTGATAGCTTTGCAGGCTTCCAATCCCCATTACAACAGCTGCCATGGAGGTTGAACAAGCACTTTGCACTGTTAAACTTGGACCCGTAAGATTTAGCTTATAAGAAATACGTGTTGCCAAGTAATCCTTATCATTTCCAGTTACAATTGACGTACCACTCGCAAATTTCTTCGCTTCTTCGTTGTTACTTACATGGCTCATGTGCCAGTTTGTTCCACATCCGCCAAAAACACCAATTCGATCTTTTGTTTTATCTGGGTTGATACCAGCATCTTCCAATGAATGCCATGTACACTCTAAGAACACGCGATGTTGCGGATCCATAATTTCTGCATCTCTAGGTGTGACATCAAAGAATCCAGCGTCAAAAAACTGCGCACCTTCGCCTTTAATGATTCCACGCCTCTTCACATAATTCGGTGAATTAATTTCTGCTTTAGGAACTCCTGCAGCAGCTAATTGTTCGTCAGTAAACTCTGTTAACGCCTCTTCTCCTTTGGAAAGAATATTCCAAAGTTCACTTGGGTTATCGGCGCCTGGAAGTCGACATGACATTCCAATCACTGCTATTTTTTGACTATCGTCACCTGATTTATCGGTCATACTGGCTTGTTTTTATTGGAATTGAGCGCTCGTTTTCGCAATTGAGCACGTGATGATATTTCTGATTTTTTCGAATCTTGACTTGACTTTGCAATATGCCTAGCCAAGGATTGAATTGTTGGGTATTGGAATAAATCGACGTGTGTAATATTAATTTTAAATTCACGATCGATGTCGTTCTTCATCGCAATTAATAATAAGGAATGTCCTCCAGCATCGTAGAAATTTTCCTCCAGTCCAAAATTACTGGTCTTCAATACGTTTGTCCAAATGCCCGCCAAACGTTTTTCATAATCTGTAGTAAATTCTTTTCCACCAATTGATCGTTCCTCTTGATTAAAGGCTTCGGGCAATTTATCTACTGCTAGTTTTCCACTGCTCGTTGTAGGGAGTTCATCAATCTGAACAAACGCTGATGGAACCATGTAAGATGGAATCACTGATTTCAAGAAGCGCGAAAGATTTGTTTCGACCTGTTTGTTTTTTGGTATATAATACCCCACAAGTCGTTTATCCTCAAAACTAAATTCTTTAAGAACTACAGCAGCATCGAGTACGTTCTCATGTTGGATCATTTGGTTTTCAATTTCACCCAATTCAACACGATATCCACGGATTTTAACCTGATTGTCGATCCTACCAATATATTCAATGTTTCCAGATGGTAATATTCGTGCTAAATCGCCCGTCTTGTATACGCGTTCACCTGAGTCAAGCTGGATAAACTTCTGATCTGTTAATGCTGTATTATTGTTGTAACCTCTTGCCAATCCCACGCCACCAATTGCAAGCTCTCCAGGAACATTCAATCCGCCAATCTTTCCATTTGAAAGGATTGCTATTGACGTGTTTTGAATTGGTGTTCCAATCGAAATTTTTCGGTCTACGTCCTTTGGATTTGTAAGATGATAAGTTACATCTACTGCTGCTTCTGTGGGGCCATACAAATTTATCAGGGGTGAATTCGAAAGAGCATCATAGAACTTTTGAACATGATATTTCTCCAGAGCTTCACCACTCGAAAAGGCATATTTAAGCTGCAGGTTCTTCTCTGAATCAAGCATTAAATAATCCAGGAATGCATTCAACATTGAAGGCACGTAATGAATTACGCTTACTTTATGCTCATTACAAACATCTAGGATTTTTTCAGGATTCTTTTCTTCATCGTGACCAAGAACAAACAGTGAGCTGCCTGTAAATGACCACCAAAAAAGTTCCCAAACTGAAACGTCGAATGTGTACGCCGTTTTTTGCAGCAATACATCTGTGGCTTCAATAGGATAGGCATTTTGCATCCACTCCAATCGATTGACGATAGACTTATGCGAAACCATTACCCCTTTCGGCTTTTCTGTAGTACCACTTGTATAGATGATGTACGCCAAATTGTCGGGAGAAAGCTCCGTTGTAGGCATTTCAGTGGATTCTACTTCCCAGTCAATCCCAGTGCTAAAATTAATCTCTGAACAATTTGAAAATGCCGTCTCGTTCGAATGATTTAACACCATAAATCGAGATGCACTATCGTCGATTATCGTTTGAATTCTTTGCGCTGGAAAATTAGTTGCTAATGGCATGTATGCTCCACCAGCCTTAATAATTCCATAGAGTGCGACAATCATATCTGCTGATCGATCCATCAAAACAGCTACAGCTTCATCTGGTTTCAATCCTAACTTCAGCAAGTGATTGGCCAATTGATTCGATCGAGTATTTAACTCCTCAAAAGTCATTTGCCCATTCCCCCATCTCAATGCAGTTGCTTTTGGCGAAGTGGATGCAGTCTTAATTAAACCATCAAATAGAAAAGCGTGCTCAATGTCAACTGATGAACCAGTAACAAGGGCTTCATCCTTTTTAGTCGATCCAACCAATTCTATGGTGTCGACTTGTGTATGCTTGTCGTTCAAAATTTGCTCCACGATCAGTTCGAACTGAGAAGC
This sequence comes from Crocinitomicaceae bacterium, assembly GCA_047621865.1. Lineage (GTDB taxonomy): Bacteria > Bacteroidota > Bacteroidia > Flavobacteriales_D > Crocinitomicaceae > UBA4466. The sequence continues at coordinate 3,665 of JBLHON010000127.1, forward strand.
AAAAAGTGCTGCAGTTTCTGATGAAAAGAGTGCTTTATTGTAGATAAAATTCAAGTTGATCTCATTCGAACCTTCTTGAATTTCAAGGTCTAGGTCAAATTTACTCTGTGAATTCTGAATTTCTTTCGTCTCAAATTGAGTTATTCCATTCTCTTGAGCTTCAATAGCTGCGTGATAGGCAAACATTACCTGGAAGAGTGGATTCATGCTTGCATTTCGATCTGGATTGATCTTCTCAACAAGCTTATCAAATGGGAATTGTTGGTGTTGAAGTGCTTCAATCGTTTCCTCTTTCACCTGATCAAGTAAGTCTGAGAGGCTACTTTTGGCGTCAATGCTAGTTCTAAACACAAGGGCATTTGTGAATAGACCAATTACCTTTTCAAAATTCGGATGAGCTCGATTCGCAACGGGAACACCAATTAGCGTTTCCGATTCGCCTGCATACTGACGCAAGAGGAGTTGGAATGCTGTAAGAAGAATGATAAAATTCGTCGTTTTCTGTTCTTGACAGAATTGCTCTAATTTTTGTTTGAGATCACAATCCAATTTATGAGAAAGCAAGTTCCCCTCATACTTTTGTACTTTTGGGCGGTCAAAATCTGTCAGTATATTCGATCGGAAATTTGCCCCTTCCAACTTATTTTTCCAGAAATCTAAATCGCTTTCCAATTCACCAGCATAATATTTACGTGAAAGTGTCTGCTGAAAGAGAGAATATGCAGAACGCTCTTCACTCAGTTCGCTCGTGTTGTAGAGTTCAAAAAACTGTTCAGCAAACAAAGGCATTGACATACCATCAAAGATGATATGATGCACACCAATATAAATTCTTGTATACCTGCTGCTATTATTTACCTGAACAAATTTGATTAGGGATTCATTTTCCAGATCATAACGATGCGTCAATAAATGCGACTGCGTCTCTTCATGAACATTAGGTTCATTGGAATCGATTAGCGTGAAATCGAGCTCTTGTTGAGCATTAAAACAAACTGGGCGATTGGCCTCAGTTCTAAAATTCATTTGCAAGCTTTCATTGAGCTCAACAATCTTTGAAATCGATGATTTGATCTTTTGGTGATCAATTTCACCCTTCAAATCGATATAAAATAATAGGTTGTAAGCTGTTTGATCCTGTCTTGTCTGGTGAATGAACCACAATGCTGTTTGCTGAAAACTGAGAGAACCTTTCACGAAAGGCAGTGAGACCTTTTTATCTTCTTTTATTGGCTCATTAGTTGTGACCTTTTCCAGCTCTGTATAAATCTCTTGAGGGGTAGATTTGTTCCAGATATCTTGAATTGCGATTCGACTACTAAACTCAGTATTGACTTTATTCACAAGTCGAATTGCTTTCAATGAATTTCCTCCTAGGTCAAAAAAGTTATCGGTCATCCCGATGTTGTCTATCCCAAGGATATCTTCCCACAGGGTAAGAAGTTTCTTTTGTCCGTCATTTTCTGCTGAAACTGCATCATAGGATAATTCTGGTCGATTTCCTTCAAAGTGGAGTTCTTTCAAATTGACCTTCCCATTGCCCAATTTTGGCATTTGTTCTATAAAGACAAAATGTTCAGGGATCATGAATTCAGGAAGTCTGCTCTCCAGGTAAGTCCTCAATTCATCAACCGTGTAATTTTCCTTTCGAACAACAAAAGCGACGAGTGCATTTTCAGCTCCCGCTTTTTCAATTTTGCATGCTACATGTCGTATGCCAACAAATTCTTTGATTACGTGTTCAACTTCTTGAATTTCGACACGATAGCCTCTAATTTTAACCTGCTGATCTTGTCTTCCTAAGAATACGAGGCGATTATCCTCTTTCATTGCCCCTCGATCTCCAGTATTGTACAATTTGGCATTTTCGAATCCTTTGATCTTATGTCCTTCAAGAAAACGTTCGCTACTAAGTTCTGGACGATTTAAATACCCTCTAGCAAGTGCATCACTCGCGATGAATATATCACCTTCTACGCCAGTTTCTACTGGTTTCAAATCACTGTCAAGAATAAGAATTTTACCCCCATATATGGGGAACCCAAGATCAACTTCTGAATCTTTCTCCACCTTGCAGACGCTTATATTGGCTGTCGCTTCTGTTGGACCATAAAGGTTCCAAATTCCTATCTCCGGCCAATTATTAAATGTTCTATCAACCAAGGTCTTTGTTAAGGCCTCACCTGATAGAAGTGCACATTTCGGGCCTTGAAATTTACCGGGATGTGCTTCAGAGAAATTCACCAACTCTTCCCATAAAGTAGGCACGCAATAGATTCCATATTCAGGATTATTATGATACCAAGTCAGTAATTTTTCTGGATCTTTGATTGTTTTAGCATCGAGGATATTGAGTGTTTCTCCAATTAAAAGAGGGGTAAAAAGTTGCGTTACTGATGCAGCAAAGCAAATTGATGCTGTTAATGGCAACTTAGCTTTAGAGGTTTTTCTCAAGTCATTCAGATACCAACCAAGATAACTCGAGATACTTCCATGCTCTAAGATCACACCTTTTGGTTTACCTGTAGAACCTGAAGTGAACATTATATAGGCAATCTGATTTGAAGAAATATCTATAGTTGGCGCGCGTGAATCTAACGCTGGAATTTGTCTTAGATCAGGATCAAGTTTCAATGTATGGGTATCAGCATAGAAATCAGCGTCAAATAATTGAGTCGTTGAATCTGTGATGATATGTTTAATACCTGCATCAGTGCAAATTTGCTGAATACGATCTTCAGGATAAATAGAGAGTGGAATATAGGATCCCCCGGATTTCATAACCCCGAGAATACTCAATGGAATTAATTCAGATTCTTTCAGATAGATTCCTACTGGGGTCTCCTTGGAAATTCCAATTGAAATAAGATGGTTGGCAATGCCGTTTGATTGTGATTCTAATTGCGTATAGGTAACCACCCTATTTCCATGTGCTACGGCTCTTTTATCTGGATGTTTCAGAGAAGTCTGCCGAATCTCTTCATGGATGTTTTTCAGCTTAAACGCATAACGAGATAGGATGAGAACTAGCTTAATGCTCTCAAGAATCTCATTCTTTTCTTTTATATCCAAAGCTGTGCTCTGCATATGCGAATAGGGGTAATGGCTAACCGTTGAGGCTAGAGGTTATTAAAAAGCATCTAAAAAATTTAGATGCTTTTATAATGATTAAAATAGATAGTATTCCTATGCTGTAATTTTAGCTACGTTCTCTTTAATAGTACCTGCTACTTCATCACCAGCCCAATGGTAACCCAAAGCTTCAGTTAAATTACCACCATTTGCAAAATGCCCTTCCATCTTAACTGCTAGATCAGCAATTTCAGCTTTCATTTCAGGAGTTTTTCCGTATTTCTCAATAACCTCAGCTAATGTCATTCCGTTATCAACATCCGCTCCAATTGCTAAAGCTGTTACGTTGTCTGTTACTTTTTTGATTTGATCTACTACTTCCATGTTAAGTGGTTTTTTAATTAAATGTTAGGGGCTAAATTTACTTTTTATTTTCGTTAATCCTAAAAAAAAAAATATCCTGTGTCAAATGAGCGTGAGATGGCATTGTGCATCTTAATGAACGAGCACTAATTCTGATAAGAAACAGACTGTTTTGGTAAAAAAATGAGTAGAGAAGAGATTGAAGTCGAAGTTCTGAAAACTTAGGTTTACTACTTTCGTTTATCTTGCATTGAAGCTCGAATTTCTTTCATAAAATCTGAGGCATATACAAAGTCTAGAATCTCTTTATTATCTGTTGTAATAATCGATTTACGATCTCCTTGCCACCAGTTTCTACCATCGTGTATAAACAGGACAGTATCACCTATTTCAATAACGGAATTCATATCGTGCGTAATCACAACAGTCGTCATGTTGTATTCATAGGTAATCTCGCGAATGAGGTTGTCAATGACAATTGCCGTTTGTGGGTCAAGTCCAGAGTTTGGCTCATCACAGAAAAGGTACTTGGGATTCATTGAAATCGCTCTTGCAATTGCAACGCGCTTTTGCATTCCACCAGAGCATTCAGCGGGAAATAAATTATTTTTTCCTTCAAGATTCACTCTATCGAGGCAGAAGTTTACTCTCTCGAGCCTGTCCTTCTTGCTCATCTTTGTAAACATTGTCAATGGAAACCCTACGTTCTCTTCAACAGTCATGGAATCAAATAGTGCAGATCCTTGGAAGAGCATCCCAATTTCGGTACGAATCGATTTCTTATCCTTCCGACTCATGCTTGTGAAATCTCGTCCATCATATATGATGGAACCAGTATCTGGTTCATGAAGTCCAACAATACATTTGGTAAGAACTGATTTACCTTGACCTGATTGGCCAATAATTAAATTGACCTTGCCTGCTTCAAATTTCACGTCAATGTCATGTAAAATCTGTAGTTCTCCAAATGATTTATTGACGTTTAACACCTCTATCATAACAAGATCATTTGCGTTAAGAAGAAGTTGGCAATTAAGATTCCAATGGATGCAGTTACAACTGCTTTCGTGGCAGACTTCCCAACATCCAGAGATCCTCCTTTGGTATAGTAACCATAGTAGGATGAAATTGACACTATTAAGAAAGCAAAGACGACCGTTTTAACGAGCGCATATCCAATGTTTCCAACAACCAAAAAGGAACGAAGCCCAACAACGTAGGTTTCCGTAGAACTCAATCCTGAAAGCACCAATGCCATCCAGCCACCCACGAGACTAAGTCCCATTGAAAAAATAATTAAAATCGGAAAAAAGAAGATTGCCCCAAGAATTTTCGGAAGAACAAGGAAGGTTAAACTGTTTACACCCATCACCTCAAGGGCATCAATTTGCTCAGTGGTTTTCATCGTTCCAATCTCAGAAGCAACGTTCGATCCTACTTTTCCAGCGAGAATCAATGAGATGATTGTAGGCGAGAATTCTAAGATTGTACTTGAGCGTGTGATGTATCCAATGGTATACTCTGGAAGTAAGGGAGACGTCATGTTAGCAGCTGTCTGCAAGGCGATTACCCCTCCCATAAATGTCGACATAAGTGCAACAATTGGGATGGAATTAATGCCGATATATTGAATCTCATGAAAAAGTCGTTTTCTAAAAACAGCCCATTTCTCTGGACGGGAAAAAACGATCCAGACCATCAACATATACCTTCCTATATTTCGCAATATGCTTAACACCTAGGTGCTAAATTAACGGTATTTTTTGTCTAAGCAATTTATTCGATTCGAATTCCTTCATTCGCAACAATTAATCCCTAATTTTACTGTAGAGATGCTTTCCAAAAACGATCAATACAGACAAATCTTAAAACGATACCTTCCTCATGAGTTCATTGAGATGGTTGTTGCTTTGTTAGAGGAGCATCCTGTTCATTTTCGGGTTGTTAAACCTCGGAAGACTAAGTTAGGAGATTTTAGAAGCATGAGTAAAAGTGGTCGGTCACAGATAACCATCAATGGCGATCTGAATCAGTACTCTTTTCTGATTACGACATTGCATGAATTTGCACATTTAATCACCTTCAAAGAATTTGGGCATCGTATTGCACCTCATGGCCAAGAATGGAAATCTGTTTACACAAAACTATTATTGCCTGTTATTGATAGCAATTGGCTGCCTGAGAAATTAAATCATTCTTTGACGCGCTCAATTACAAATATGAAAGCTTCTTCTTGTTCAGATGTACAACTACAGCGTGTTTTGCTCTCCTACAATTCACCAGATGGGCAGATGGTTACACTTGAGACTCTAGAGAAAAACAGTACTTTCGCGCTGAATGGACGCACGTTTCAGAAGGGATTGTTGAGAAGAACGCGATTTTTATGCATTGATGTCCATACGAGAAGACAGTATTTAGTGAGTGCCTTGGCGCACGTAGAACAAGTAGATCATGAAAAATAATTACAGTATAATAATGGCAGGTGGAATTGGAAGTCGATTCTGGCCAATGTCAACTCCTGAGCGACCAAAACAATTCTTAGATATCCTCGGGATGGGAAAATCGCTGTTGCAAATGACCTTTGAACGCCTTGAGAATGTCTCTCCTTCTGAGAACATTTATATCGTGACAAACACAGTGTATAAAGATATGGTGCTTGAGCAACTGCCAGGAATAAATCCAAGTCAAGTACTTCTCGAACCTGAGCGCAAGAACACTGCTCCTTGTATTGCTTATGCTGCGTCAAAGATTCATGCATTGAATCCAGATGCCAACTTGATCATCTCGCCTGCTGATCACTTGATTTTACAAGAAACGAACTTTGCTGCAACAATTAACGCTGCTATTGAGTCTGCTGAGAACGGAAGAATTGCCACGATTGGAATTAAACCTACTCGACCTGATACAGGTTATGGATACATTGAATTTGATGCTAGTCTTGAAGTTGTTCCTAATGCGACTATTCCCGTTCAACAATTTCGTGAAAAACCAGATTTGGATACAGCAAAAGAGTTTGTCTCGGCAGGAAATTTCTATTGGAATTCAGGAATCTTCATTTGGAAATCGAAAACTGTTCTGGCGGCTCTAGAAAAGTATCAGGAAG